>JAYTGR010000418.1:0-5251 GCA_043733205.1 Chthonomonadaceae bacterium | reverse complement strand
ACCGCCTTCCGGGGCAGTCGTTGGGGAATCAAGAATTTACGCAAGATCCGACAGAATCTCTTTTCAATTCGGAAGAGATGATAGGTCATGGAGGACAAGTCTCCCTACAAGGGGAGAGCAGTTCTCAACATAACGGGAACCCATCTCAACATAAAAACGAGTTATCTCAACATAACGGGGATCCATCTCAACATAAGGACGAGTTATCTCAACATAACGGGGATCCATTAGTTGCCGCCGCTCATGCGCGTCAGATGAGAAGAATTTCTCCTGAGCGCATGGAAGAACTTATTCTTCAGCTATGCCTTGGAATATATCGCACTGGTGAAGAGTTATCGGAACTGCTTGGGCGCAAACCTGCTACGCTGCAAAACCACTATCTCGGTCGAATGGTTGCCGGGCGACAGTTGGAATATCGGTATCCTGCAAAGAGAAATCAGCCAGAGCAGGGATATCGCACTGTAGAAGCAGACAAGCCTTAGCCACGTCCATCGCACACGGCGTCGATGGCACAATCGTGACCCAGTTGGCGCAGTCATGGTGCGATAGAAAGAGGAGAGAGTGTGAATGTGAAGGGAACACTGTATGCGGCTCTGCGGACGGCGTTGGAGCAGGCGGCGCAGTATAACAAGGCGGATGCCGCCGCGCCGGTCGCGGTGTTGTGGACGGATGCGGCGCGGCAGTGGGAGCCGCTTCTGCCCCGCTTGCGGGCGGAACTGCCGATCCTCACGCTCGGCCCCTATGATGCCGCAACCCGCACCGGCCCCGCCATCTGGCTGCGCTGCATGATCGCCCGCACGCTGCCGGAGGCGGACTGGCCCGCCGATGATGTCACGCCCATCCTCTACCTGCCCGGCATCAGCCGCCAGGAGCTGCGCGCCGTCGATGAGTGTCCGCGCCCGCTGCAGCCGCTCGCCGAACTGCAGTATCGAGGCACGCTCTGGACACATAAGAACCATCGGGACTGGACTATTGCCGGATTTCTTCAGGGGTATGACGATCTCCAAATCGAAGTCGCCGCAGACGCTGCTACCCGCGAGGCGCTCCAGCACGCCCTCCTGAAACTGGTGGACGAGCCGCTGGCCGCGCTTCGCGCCGAGTCTCCGCTGACTGCCGCCAAGCTCAACCTGATCCTCAATCCGGAGCCGGTGCGCAACCTGCTGCTCTGGATGAACGATCCGGCAGGCCGGAAAGCCAAACTTTCGGAGGGAGAGTGGGCCGCATTCCGCTCCACCTGCAAGCAGCAGTTCGGTTTCGACCCGCTCTCGGAGGGCGAGGTGACGGCTGCCATGCTGCTGGGGAAACGCGAGGGGATCTGGCAGAGCGTCTGGCAGCGGTTCGTCGAAGCGCCGCGCCACTATCCCGCGCTCCCGGACCTCCTGCGGCGTTCCCGCCCTGCGCAGGCGGACAGTCTGTTTCATCACGCCTCCTCCTGGCCGCAGGACAACGAGGCGCAAGAGGGCGCCCTGCGCGACCGCCTGACGGGATTTAAGGAGGCGCTGCCCGCCGAGGCCCGCAAGCAGATCCAGGAGCTGGAGCAGACACACGGCGAACGGCGCGGCTGGGTCTGGGCCGATCTCGGGCATGCCGCTCTCGCCTGTATTCTCCCGGCTCTCGTCGCGCTGGCGACCGCCACGGAAACTCCGCTCGGCGGCACGACGCCGCAGGAGATCGCGGACGCTTACACCGCAGGCGGATGGAGAGCCGATGCGGCGGCAATGGAAGCGTTCCGCATTTTCAGCGACACCAGCAGCGGCACGGTTTTCGCGGTCAAGTGCGCCGTCAACAGCCTTTATCGGCCGTGGCTGCGTTCGGTGGCGGAAGCCTTTCAAGCCGCAGTGGCAAACTGCCCGCTGCTTCCGTCGTTATCCGGCACCTCTGGCGAACCCAAACAAGGCTGCTGCTGGCTGTTTGCAGATGGACTGCGCTACGATGTCGGGCAGCAGTTGGCGGAGCGCCTGGAACAGAGCGGTATGGGCGTTGCGCGCGGCTGGGAGTGGGGTGGTCTGCCGGGCGTCACCTCCTCCGCCAAGCCCGCGATCTCCCCGGCCGCAGCGCGCCTCGGCCCCGGCACAGATTTCAACACGATCGCCCTGGAAGATGGAGCCAAAGTCACGGCGGAGATCCTGCGCCGCGAACTTGGCAGGAGCGGCTATGCCATTCTCGCCAAAGACCAGACCGGAACCCCGAGCGGCGCAGCCTGGACCGAGTTCGGCACACTCGACGCGACCGGACACAGCATGGGCCTGAAACTGGCCCAGCGCATCCCGCAGGAGATCGAAGAGCTGCATGGCCGTGTGCAGGAGCTGCTGGATGCCGGATGGTCGGAGGTGCGAATCGTGACCGACCACGGCTGGCTGCTGCTCCCATTCGGGCTGCCGAAGGCGGATCTGCCGGAGCATCTGACCGAAGTGCGCAAAGGCCGCTGCGCCCGCCTCAAGCCGACTGCGGCCACCGATCAGCAGACCGTGCCGTGGCGCTGGGACAAAGATGTGCGCATCGCGGTGCCGCCCGGTATCTGCTGCTATACCGCCGGTCAGGAGTATGAACACGGCGGCCTTAGCCCGCAGGAGTGCGTGACGCCGGTGCTCACCGTGCGCAGCGCGGCGCCCGCTGGCCCTTCTGCCGCCATCGTCGGCCTAAAATGGTCGCGTCTGCGCTGCCGAATTCAGGTCATCGGCGCAAGTAACACCATGAAGGTGGATTTACGGACCAAACCCGCCGATGCTTCCACCTCCATCGCAGAATCCGTAAAATCGCCCGATGCCAACGGACATGCGGCCCTTGCCGTTGCAGACGATGCGCATCAAGGGCTGACCGCTGCCGTTGTCCTGATGAACGCGGACGGAAAAGTGCTGGCGCAGCAGACGACCGTCGTAGGAGAAAATAGCTGATGGAACTGGACAGCCTGGATGCGCTCGCGGCGGAAGCCTTCGATGGCTATATCGTTCGCAAAGACCTCGTGCGCCGATTCAAGGGGCAGTACCCGGTGCCGACGTATGTGGGGGAGTTTCTGCTGGGGCGCTACTGCGCCAGCATCGACGAAGACGAGATCGCCGAGGGGCTGCAGATCGTCGAAAGGCAGATGCGGGAGCGCACCGTGCGAGCAGGAGAAGAGGAGCTTTTCAAAGCGCATGCGCGGGAGCGGGGCTCCGTCAAGGTCATCGATCTGATCTCCGCGCGCCTCGACGCCGCCTCCGACTCCTATGTGGCCTCGCTTCCCAGCCTGCGCCTCACGGATGTGCGTATCGAAGTCGCGACTGTCCTCGAAAACCAGCGGATGCTGACGGGCGGCTTCTACGCGGAACTCGATCTGGAGTACGATGCCGCCATCGCGCAGGAGAAGTCCGGGCGGCCTTTCGGCATTCGGGCGCTGCGGCCCATTCAGCTCTCCAAGCGGGGGGTGCTGGCGGATCTTGCGCGTGGCCGGGAAGCCTTCACGACCGCCGACTGGAAGATGTTCCTGCTGCGGAGCATCGGGCTGGAGCCGAATCACCTGTCTGCACGGGCGCAGGACGTGCTGATTCTGCGAATGGTACCCTTCGTCGAACGCAACTACAACGCCGTCGAATTGGGACCGCGCGGCACCGGGAAGTCGCACCTCTACCAGCAGGTCAGTCCCTACTCGCATCTGGTCAGCGGCGGCAAGGCATCGGTCGCCCGCATGTTCGTCAACAACTCCAGCGGGCAGCGCGGTCTGGTCTGCCAGTACGATGTCGTCTGCTTCGATGAGGTTTCCGGCGTCTCTTTCGACCAGAAGGACGGCGTCAGCATCATGAAGGGCTATATGGAGAGCGGGGAGTTCAGTCGGGGCCGGGAGAGCATACGCGCCGATGGCGGCATCGTGATGGTAGGCAACTTCGACGTGGATATGGAGCATCAGCAGCGGGTCGGACACCTCTTCAGCCCAATGCCGCCCGAGATGCGGGACGATACGGCGATCATGGACCGAATCCACGCTTACATTCCCGGCTGGGATGTGCCGAAGATGCAGGCCGAACTGTTCACCGATCACTTCGGCCTCGTCAGCGATTTTCTCTCCGAATGCTGGACACGCTTACGCGGCGAAACGCGCTTCTCCGCCCTTATCGGCCGCATCGACTATGGCGGCGCCCTGAGCGGGAGGGATACGACCGCAGTGAACAAAACGGCTGGCGGCCTGCTGAAACTACTCTATCCGGATGCCGAATCCCCTATTCCCGACGCTGATCTGGAGTGGGCAGTCCGTCTTGCTCTGGAGTGTCGGCGGCGCGTGAAGGAGCAGCAGAAGCGCATCGGCAGCGCGGAGTTCCGCAATACGCAGTTCTCCTACCGCCTGGGTGCAGAGGGAATAGAGACCTTCGTCTCCACTCCTGAACTTCAGAGTGCGGAGGGCATCGGTTCCGACCCGCTGCCGCCCGGCCATGTCTGGGGCGTCAGTCCGGGCGGACAGGACGAAGGAGAGGGCCTCTACCGTATCGAGGTGAACGAGACACAAGGCTCCGGCTTCAAAATCACGAACGTCAGAGCGCCGGGACCGCTCCGTGAAAGCGTCCAGACCGCTTATCAGAATCTACTGGCGCGCAATCGCGAACTGGTCGGTGATCGTGATGCGAAGCAGCACGAACTGAATATCCAGGTGCGCGCGATGGACGTGTCGCGGGAGGGATCGGATCTGGGTGTCCCTATACTGCTGGCATTTTGCAGCGCTCTGCTGGCCCGGAGCCTGCGCGGCGGACTGGTCATCGTCGGCGGCCTCAGTATTGGAGGCTCTTTCGAGCCGATTCACAACGCTGTCGGTATCGCCGAACTCCTGGTGGAAAAAGGCGCTCAAACGATCCTCTTTCCCGTCAGCGCAAGGCGTCAGCTCAATGACCTTTCGGACGAAATGGCAGCCCGTATCGTGATCGTCTACTATGTGGATGTCCGGGACGCGCTGCTAAAGGCTGTCGCCGATTAGCTCCTTGCCTGTTCTCAGCCAGCCTCCTATCATGGCATCAGCCAGTTTTCCAAAATTTGTGTGGGCTTATAGTCGTTCCAGGAGATGGCTTCGGGGGGCATGCGGCCGAGGGAGGCGCGTGGGATCGCGCCGATGATCTCGCTGCCTGCCAGCCCCACGCCGAGACGGTGCGCTTCCGCGAGGACGAAGTTGAAGACGGCGGGCAGGGGAGTCTTGTGGGGAGCGGTCAGATTCATGGAGACCTGCGCGGTTTGGCGGGACGGGAGGAAGAGACCGAGAGCGCGCACCCCGGTGAGCTGCGGCAGACGATCG
>JAYTGR010000417.1:0-1779 GCA_043733205.1 Chthonomonadaceae bacterium | reverse complement strand
GAACGAGCCTTTGAAGAGTGCCCCCTAGTCTACTTCCCTTATGGTCTATGCGAGCCGCACTGCGCCTTGGGACTGGATGGACTGAAGGCACACGCCGTCGCCCGCCGAGCGGCGCAGGAGGGTGGGGGCATCGTCGCGCCGCCGGATTACCGGCCCCTCGGAATAAGGCACTGCCGTTCTGGGCACTATCGTCGAGGCCGTCAAGTCTCTGCTGTAGCCGACAAAAATGGCCCGGCGCTTCCAGTGCCGGGCCTTTTTCTGCGTCGGGGGCGATGCTACTTTGCCGCACCGACAGTCTTGCTGCCTCCCGTCTTTCCCTCGTCTACATTTAGGCCTGCCTGATACTCACGGGCCGTGTACGAGAAGCCATGCCCGCCGAGCGGCTTGACGCCGTCGTCATCCCGCACGACAAACAAGATCCGATGAGTCGGCGGTCTGTTCTCCGTCTGCTGCTTCTGCTGGATTTGGAGGCGCAGGTTCGGATGCGTCACGCGCAGGGCGTCAATGCTGAGTTGGGTGTTGACCAGGCTTTCAGGATACTGGAAATCGTCCCCCTTCGCGGACAGGACGCGGGGCCTGTATTCGGGCGTCTTGTCGTAGAAGACCAGGAAGTCGTGCCACTCTACCGCATTGTTGATGACAGGGAACCACTCGCCCAGTTTGCGCATCTGGACCACAGTCAGCACGGCGGCGGCGTGGGCGAGGTCAGCCAGCGACAGGAACCCGTCACCTGTAGCCTCGGCATCGCGCAGCCGCTGCACCTCCGCCCACGGCAGGCGGGCGTCCTCGCTTTCATCCGCGAACCAGTTCTGGCAGGTCAGCATGAGGACGCCGCCGCGCCACTTGTGCTGGATGTTCAACGGCTCCTGCTTTATCCCTTCCAAGAAGCCCTGGACGGTTTTGGTGGAAGACTTCTGCGAAGCCAAATGGGCAGATATTTGGGAAATGACGGTCGGCGGGGTGCCGGTGTCCAGCGTGGAGGGTATCCGGGCAATCAGCGGAACCTGGGCTGCTTCGGAGAACCGCAGCAGATAGTCGGCCAGCGCGTGCGGCTGATCGGCGCGGATCGCTTGTTTCAGGTCCGCCAGAGTGTGCGTGGCGGCCGGATCGTCGGCGGCATCCCCCGGCTCCATCCACTCTGCGTTCATCTTCTTCTGCCAGGCGTCTTCAAGATAGCTGCCGCCGAAATACTGGCCGCTCCCCCGCCCCGAATCGATGTAGAGTGAGGGGGCGACCATATCGGGGCTGCGATCTACATTGATGCCTATATGGTCGGACTCCGGTAACATAGACGATTTGGAATAACCTTGTTTGGTGATAGTCGCAACCTCCCAGTCCCACGACTCCCGCAAGGATTTCCGAGCGTCCGGGGAAAGTTCTGAGACAGGAATAGTCGTTCCCTGACGGCTGTGTAGGATGTTTTGCAAGGTTTCAGGCGGCAGGCTGGCAAGGACGCGCATTCCCGGCCCGACCCGCCCATCCACCAGAAAACTGTCCAGCAAGGAATCATTCTTGGCGGCCTCCTTGAGCTGGTCCGGCGTCATTTCCAAAGCGCCGAGCATCTTCTGTGCCTGTGCCTCGAAATCCGTCTGCACCTGTTCCTTCAAGCGCTCGGCCTGGAACCGGGCATAGTCCGGGCGGGTCAGCGTGTAAGTATGCTTGCCCGCTTCCCCCTTGACAGCCCTGCGCCGCCAGTCCCACTCCATGTGTTTGTAGCTGAACAGCGACCAGAGCGTGTTCATCGCGTCCGCCAGAGGCACGTCCCGCAGGGATACCGTG
>JAYTGR010000416.1:0-1780 GCA_043733205.1 Chthonomonadaceae bacterium | reverse complement strand
ACAAGAGGCGCGATGAGATGCTCCAGGTAGTCTTCGATGCGTTCTGCACAGAGCCTCGGCTGCGTGTGCGGTTCCTTCGTAAGAAGGGGGGCCTCAGGCAGGTTCTGCACGGAGCTTTCTCCTAGTTATACTGTCCATTGCCTCCGCGAATTTGTTCCACGCCTGCATCCGGCGTTCGAGTTCCACCCCGCCTGCCAGAGTGAGAGTATAAATTTTGCGGGGGCGCTCGCCTTCGGGAATTTCCCATTCGCCTGTAATCCAGCCGTCACGCTCCAAAGCATGCAGAGCGGGATAGAGCGTGCCCTGCTTCAGGTGGAGGGCATTGCTGCTGCGCTGGTTAATCTCACGCGCGATGGCAAGGCCGTGCAGAGGCGCCTCGCTCACCACGGCGAGAATGATTGTGGGAATATTGCCGCGCAAGAGATCGCGATCGTCAGACATTCTCTATCTCCCATAAATGTAAATCGAACAAAGTGTATACAGTATTATATCTTGTTCAGCGATGTCTATCAAGAGCTCTGAGCCCTGTTTTTCCGTACTGCGCGTCGGAAGCCGGCTTTTGTGGTGTGATACTGCCGCATGCCCCTGCAAATCCGATTCCATGTGAATCAGGCTGAAGTGGGACTGCACTCGGGGCTCTTTACCAAAGAGAGGCCGCCCGTTTCCGGGCGGAATAGGCGTCAGGGCAGCCGGACGCGGTCGCGGATGACGGCGGCCAGGAGGGGGGCGGTGCGGGCGAAGTCGGAGTCGCCGCGCACGATCAGATCGGCATGTGCCCGGCTCGGCTCGACATAAGCGGCGTGGCCGACACGCGCGCACTCCCGGTAATAGGTCGCGATCCAGTGCGGTTCGGTGCTGCCGCGCCCGCCGTTCATGTCCCGCAGCAGACGGCGCAGGGCGCGCACATCGGCGTCCAGTTCGATAAAGACACGCAGATCCAGCCGCTCGCGAATCTCGGGGATATGCAGCAGCATCAGTCCATCCAGCAGCAGCACTTCCGGCGCATCGTCGGCAGTACGGCGGATGTCCAGATCGGCGGCGAGGCGGGCGTTGTCGGCGGAGTGGGGATGGTTGTTGTCCGGCAGCGTCTCACCGGTCGAGGGCGAGACGAAGCGCGGTCCTCCCGGCGCTCCCCGGTAGAAATATTTGTCCAGGCTGAACGCCTCGACCCGCAGCGGTTTCACTCCCTCGGTCAGTTCCCGCAGCAGGGCCGCCGTAAAGGTGGTCTTGCCCGACGCCGATCCGCCCGCGATTCCCACCACCAAACTTCCCGTCCGCTTCTCTTGTTTCGTCTCGCTCATCTTGCCGCTGTGCGCTCCTTTGTCACGAGTGTTCTCTTCACGAGGGGATCCTACTGACCGGCGACGACCTGCTGGGGACGGAGGCAGTAGAGGTGCCGCTCCTTGTCGTTATTTTCGGAAGTCAGCACCAGGATACTCTCTTTGCCGTCGCTGCGTGGATCCCCTATCCGCACGTCCAGGATACGGCCTGGAAAGGGCTCACTGCGCCAGGATTCCTCCATATCAGCGGGTTTCGTCGCCCAGAAATCCAGGTCGGTCTTGCCGGCACGCGGCGTCAGCACCACCAGGCGGTCGCCGGGAGTACTGCTGCTTGTGGCGCCGTTCTGGATATTCTGAGGCCGCACGATGCCGATCATCCATTTGCTCCGCTCACTCCAGTAGGACTGCACATAGCGCACGCCCAGAGCCATTTTCAGGTCCTGCGCGCCTTCGTAGTCCTGCGTCCCAACCCCGAAATGCACATAGCCATCTCCGGCCGT
>JAYTGR010000415.1:0-1785 GCA_043733205.1 Chthonomonadaceae bacterium | reverse complement strand
AGGGTGGGATCGCCGCTGCGCAGAGTGGTTCCGGCATGGTACAGATCGTAGCCGAAGCGAAGTTCACTGGAGCGGTTCAGCGTATAGCCGAGATCGATTCCGGCACCCAGCCGCTCATAACGATACTCCCCGATACGCGAGTCGGTCTGCACGATATCGCGAATGGACTTGTCGTAGAAGAGATGGGGGGCGGTAAACCAGCCGCCCTCGCCAAGCGGCCGGAAATACTCCGAAGTCAGAAGGGTGCGGGAGCCCAGATTCACGTCGTTACGCAGTTCGGCATTGTGGGCGCCGAAATCGTAGGCGGTCAGCCGCCCGCGCAGGGTGAATCCGACATCGTTGGTGTCGCTGTTGTTGACATCCAGGCCGAGGTTGACGAACGGCGGGCCGTAGGACTTCTGCTGGACCCGAATGCGCAGCCCCTCTCCGCGTCCTGCCTCAGCCGCCTTTTCGTAACTCAGGCTCTCATAGCGGCCCGAGCCGGTGAGGGTCGTCAGATCGTTTTCAAACGCTTTGAGTGTCGGCTGTTTGTTGATGGGCTGCCCGACATAGCGTGAGAACTGCTCGCTCAGCCCCGTGTAGATGCGTTTGGGGTTGTCGTTCTCCACGACCTCGATGAAGCGGGGCCGAAACTCCTGCTGGTTCCGCGCCCGGGCCGCGTCGCGTTTCGCCGCATACTCCTGCCATGCCGCCTCGTCGACGCCTGCCGCCTGCCGTAAGGCCATCAGGGCTGCCCGGTTACTCTCAGCCGCCTTATAGCCGCGATCCGCGATCGCCTCGCCGTTGGAGTGCTCGATGACGATATTCGTCAGATCCGGCGAGATCAGCACGTCCTGCGGTTTCAAATCCTTCAGCGTGTGCTTGACGTTGGAAAGAACGAAGTTGCCGAGCGTAGACACAAAGATATCTACGAACGTGGGGTTCATCGGGTGCGCTGTGGGGTCTGGGGCATCGGGTGTCAGCGGCGTGACATTGACGACGATGAGGATGTCCGCATGCATGGCCCGCGCTACATCGGCAGGCAGATTGTCGTAGAGGCCGCCGTCTACCAGAGTGCGGCCATCGATTTTAACCGGAGTGAAAATCACCGGAATGGCGCCGCTGGCCCGTAAGGCACGCGGCAGGATCCCATGCGTCAATACCACGGACTGCGCGGCGGAGAGGTCCGTTGCGACCGCATTGAAAGGGATCGGCAGGGTGTTGAAGTCGTTGACATCGGAATAAGGGAGCGAGTAGCGGCTCAACAGCAGACCGAGAGGATGCGCGGGATCGAGCCCGGAGGGCAGCTTCAGACCGTTCTTCAAGCCGAATTCGAGTTTGACAGGGAAGTCGTGGTGGTCTTCCTTGCGCCGAAAGGTGAGATCGGAATAGTAAGGTTCTCCGCTGAGGTAGGCATCCCAGGGTTCGGTATGAGTCAATATGCGCATTTCGGCGGGGGTAGTGCCGATGGCATAGAAGCCGCCGACCATGGCTCCAAAACTCGTGCCGGCAATGCAGTCGATCGGGATCTTGTTCTCTTCCAGCCACTGCAGCACACCGACGTGCGACCAGCCGAGGGCGGCCCCGCCGCCCAGTACGAGCCCAATGCGCTTGCGTTTCGGAGCTGTTGGCTCCTGCGCCCTCGCTGCCCCGACAGTCACCAGCATCAGCAGCAGGACTGCAAGCATTACGCGCAACCGCATCCTCGTTTTCCCCTCCCGAGATTTTTCATCCTAATCCCGACGATACAGGTCTTCAAACTGTCCTGCTAGTTCGCTATGGGAACGGGGAACTCCTCTTCCCATA
>JAYTGR010000414.1:0-1789 GCA_043733205.1 Chthonomonadaceae bacterium | reverse complement strand
CGGAACAGCAGTGCGCGTCATGACCGGGGGACCGCTGCCGCCGGGAGCCGATGCGATGGTGATGATCGAAGACACCGTCGTATCGGAAGCGGGGTGGGTGGAGATACACGCGGAAGCCCGGTCGGAGCAGCATGTCCGGCGGCGCGGGGAGGAGATGCACTGGGGAGCCGAGGCGCTCAAAATCGGCACGTTATTGCGGCCTGCGGAGATGGGGATGCTGGCGACGCTGGGATTTGCCGCCGTTCCTGTCTATCGGCAGGCGCGCGTTGCGGTGGTCACGACCGGCGATGAGGTCGTGGACATCGTGCCGGGCGAAATTCCGCCGCCCGGCCATATCCGCAACAGCAACCGCTATATGCTGGCGGCGCTGGTGCAGGAGGCTGGTGGGGCCCTGCATTCGCTCACACACGTCCGCGACGACCTGGGCGCTGTCGAAGCCGCGTTCCGCACACTTTCCGCGCCGGGAACGGGCGCCGATGTCATCCTGACGGCAGGGGGAGTCTCTGTGGGAGACCGGGATTTCGTGAAACCGGCCCTGGAGAAACTGGGCCGGCTGGATTTGTGGCGGGTCGCGATGAAACCGGGCAAACCGCTGGCGTTCGGCAGCATCGGGAATACACTTTTTTTTGGTCTGCCCGGCAATCCCGTTTCGGCGATGGTGACCTTCGAGCTGTTCGTGCGGCCTGCGCTCTGGAAAATGGCCGGGCGTACTGTCCTGGAGCGTCCGCGCGTTCAGGCGACGCTGACGCATCCTGTCCCTCATCTGCCCGGACGCCGGGAGTATGTGCGGGCCGTCACACGCTGCGAGCAGGGACGCTTTGTCACCACCCCGACCGGCGCGCTGCAGGGATCCGGCGCTCTCAGTTCGCTGACCCAGGCCAACTCTCTGCTGATCGTACCGACCGACGCGGAGATGCTGCCTGCGCTGTCCGTCGTCGAGGTGTTGCTGCTTTGAGACCCGGCAGCAAAGAAGCCGCTCTTATCGAGCGGCTTTCCACATCTTTGTGATCTGACTTCGGGCGGTGTTACGCCTGCGCCGCCTGCTGACGCTTCATCTGTTCCCAGTTGGGATGCACGCGCATATAGCACGCCACCCGACCGTCCAGGCTTGCCGGAAGAATATCCTCACGCTCCAGGCGGACTTCGCGGTCCCCGCCGATCTGCCGGTAGATGCCCGGATGGACCTTTTCACCTGCCAGAAAGAGATCCTCGTGCGTCGCGTCGTATGCGAACTTTTGCCTCATGATGTGTACTCCTCCTTCATGAAACGTCTGTGCTTCAGGGCCAGACCATGCGAACTGTTGCATCCCAGGGAGTGTGCGGGCATCTCCTCGCCTCCTGCGTCGGCATCGACTTAGGGAGTTCTGCGCGCACTCGCCTCTAAAAGTCAATGACGGTGCAGGCGGCGGAAAAGTTGCACGATTTTCAAGGTTATGCTTTTTTATGTCCGCTTTCTGCCGGCATGTGCAGGGCGCAGCTTTTTGGAAGAACGCGCGGGGGGCGATCCATGCTGCGGGCCGATAGAACGGAGGAGAGAGCCAAAGAAAAGAGCGGCACGGAAAAAAGCAGGGTTTTGGCCCCTTCGTGTCGAACAAACGTAGCAGACACAAACTGTCGGAAAGAGTAGGAAAAACCGATGAAGGAACAACTTGCAGCGCTCTACGCGCTGCAGAAGCTCGACAGCGGCATGGATGCCCTGCTGCGGAAGTTCGGAGCCCTCGATAAAGGCGCCACGGAAAAGGCAGCCTTCGACGCCGCCAATGCCGCTTATAAAGAACTGGATCACGCG
>JAYTGR010000413.1:0-5288 GCA_043733205.1 Chthonomonadaceae bacterium | reverse complement strand
GTCGGTCAGAACGCGCACGCGCGCGCCCGTCTGGATGTTCCAGATCATCGCGCGTTCCCCGACGATCATCGCGGCCAGGATGCCGTTGGGCGAGAAATAGACAGGGCCATTGACAGCCATGTCGGGGGAGAGCGCCGAGGGCGCAAAACTTCCCAGGCGCCGGCCCGTTATCGGATCGAAGACGACTGCCGGAGCGCCGGGAGTGCGGCCGAAACGGATCAGCCGGGAGCCATCGGAAGCGAAGCCATAATCCTTCCAGGAAGGCCACGAACGCACCCTCGCGTTGGTGCGCATATCGCCGCAGTATAGCGTCTCGTGCTCGATCTCATACCAGTACAGATTTCCGGCTTTCCAGAAGTAAGGATAAGCCAGATTTTGCGGAGACCGCGTCTGGGGCAGAGAAAGAATCGGCTTTGGGGACCACGGCCGCATCCAGAGGAGCCTGCCCGTTACGGCATCCCAATATTTCGCGCCGTCGCGTTCGAGTGTGACGAGCGTCCGGCCTTCCGGCGAGAGAAGAAACGTGACATACGGCATGAGGAGATGCCGAAAGACAGGAAGCGGCGGAAAGTGGTTTCCGGAGACGGTCACACTGCCAGGCGGAAGCTTGCGCGCTTCCTGCGCCCATCCCGCAAGGGGCTTTCTGCCGGAAAACAAGAGCAGGCAGAGCAGGCAGGCGACGAACGGCAGCGGACGACATTTCGATCTGGGTTTCAATAGAGACATGTTCTCTCCCTCGCATAGAACCGCAGAAACCTCTCACCGCTGTATAGGAGACATCAGTCCTCGCCCTGCGGTTTCCCCGCCAGTTCCTGCACCAGCAGCACCGGTCCTTCGTAACCGCCCGATACCTGCGGGTGTTCGAGCGCTATGTCCACCAGTTCAACGACATAGACGTATTCGGTCAGGCCGTAGTCGTCTGCGCCGCCGGTCGCCAGAACCGGGGCGTTCAGCTGCGTGGGCGAGAGCGTTTGAAGCCACCGCTGGAGGTCTTTATAAGTCTGGACCTTCGCCGCCATCAGTCTTCGCCCCGCTCGAAAACAAAAGACTGCGCTGCCTCCGCGAACGCTGTTCGTTCCCTAACCATCGTCGTTCTCTTCCCTTCACATCGTTCACTTTCACGTCTTCTCTGGTGTGTCGCATTTCATAGCGCGGTTGTGACAACGAACACGGCGTTCCGTCCGGCTGCCCGCGTATAATAACCACATCAGCCTATTCGTATCTGCGACCGCTGCTCCTTGTACAGATCATTCACTCTAAGGAAAGAAACAATGAAACTCTGGATCACCGTTGGAAACCAATTTCTGGCTCAAACGCGCAGTCTGCTCATCGTGCTTGGACTTCTCGAAGTCAGCGGGGAACATACCTGGTACGCGACCTTTCTCTGCTGCGAAGCGCCGCTGTGTGCGGAGGCAGCGCGTCACTCACACGAGGATCACAGATAGTACCCGCAAAGCACGATTGGCCCGTGGAGAACTAGCCCTGGGCCAGTTCTGTTTCCGCTGCGCCAAGATGCAGCGGCGCACTGTCACAAGCGCGCCGTCAGCCAGGATCGCGCAGCAAAGCCACCCATCCCGCTTCCCCTGCTCGCTCGATTCTAATGCCCCCATCCGCTGGACTTGGCAGTCCAGTCCGTGTCGATCCCTTTCGCCATCAGCAGTTCGGACAGCTGGCCCACGTGGCCCTGAATGTGGCGGAGGTTCATGATCTGGTGGGACAGCTTGCTCATGTTCTTGTACCACGAGAAGCCCGTCTCGTCGGCGTCCAGGCTGAGCTGCTCGATGGTGGGATCGACAATCGCGTCGACGAACCGGAGGTATTCGAGGATCTCATTCCTCCGGTAGATTTCGGCTTCCTCGGGCAGTTCGTAGGGCTCCACCTCCCACGGACGCTGCCAGAGACCGTGGTGGATGCCTTCGCGTCGTCCGGGCCAGGGCTGAAAAGCCTCCTCATTCTGGCCCAGGTACAGGTGCGTAAAGAAAGCGGTGTGAAAGGCGATGCGCCAGAACGTACGCGGATGCTCGCCTGCGATCCACATGTCCTCCGGGCACTTCTCCACGCACTCGGCGAGCATCGCCAGCCCAGCGTGGTACTGCTCTTTAAGCGCCTGTCGCATCTCCATTTCTGTAATCCTTTCGTATTCGCTCATCGCGCCGGAACAGCTTTGCCAGGCTCACTGCGGTCCTGGCCATGACCTCTGATTCACCGTTGCTGCAACGAATCCTGCAAAACTGTCCAGACGTTTCTTATGGTGCAGTCAAACGACTTTTCCGTCTGGCCGTGATGTTCGCATTATTCGCTCTGCTCATCCTCGGCGGCACCGTGTTCGTGATCGTCACGCATTGACCTGATGTTTTGAAGAATGTGAGCGTTCAGACGAGCGAGATAGCGCGTATCCTCTGGAACAGGTGCCAGCGCCTCTGTATTGGCCTCTCTGTGCATATAAGCGACCACGCTGGACAGCATGGAGGGCCAGTTTTCCTGGGTCATGCCGCGGCGAAAGTTTTCTGTAATCTCGTGGGAAAAGCTCGATGCCGCGTCCATGAACCTTGCTGTCTCCGTATCGATCTCAGACGGGCTGAAGCTCGTTTTCGCGACGAGTATTGCGGCGTAAGAGATTATGCAGGCGTGCACTTCGACAGGCCAGGTATCGGGGGCGCCTGTCAGGGACTGAATACGGTCTTGTTTAGGCACGATCTGTCTGGTCAATTCTGTCTCCTTGGAATGTGCTGCTCGATAAAATCCTGCGAGGATCGAGGCTTTGCGGCCTGCCAGTTGCTGCCAACATCACTTCGGTCATGCCGATGTCGCCGGAAGACATCGCGGCTGGTTTCTGTCACTGCAGACATATTCTGAACGGCTGGTCTGCGGCACACCTCTAGGCGATAGATGCGCCGCCCTGCCCTGTTACTCTTCCATCGCTTGCAGAACCGGAATGCCTGTCTGCGGCAAATAGTTTCTCAAGCTGCAGGAGTGGAAATTCCTGCCCCGTCGCTGCCAGTCATCGAACAGTCTGTCAAATCGAGAGATTTTCGCGTGGAGGCGCCGGCATCGGCTGAAACTGATTTCGCGGGCTGATTCTGTAACCACAGAAGCAGCAGCGTACCAAACGAAAGGAGAGATAAGATGAAAGACAAGACTATCAAACTGCTTTTGGGAGTAATCGCGTTCTGCCTGTGCGGATTGCTGTTAAAAGAGACTGCAAACTCGGTTCAGGCGCAGTCTCAATCAGGCCGAATAACAGAGAACCAGGGTCAGATCGCCGCCAGCGGTGTACAAGTGTACGTCCTGTTAGGTCATAAACTGTACGGATACGCGTGGGAAAACAAAAATGCACGGCTCCAGGAACTGCAAAAGGAGATAGATCCAAGCAAGCTTAACCGCACATCCGTGATAGATGTGACCGCTGAACACAGATGAGCTCAAGTGTCCTCTTCGACCTGCCAGTGCTGGAGAGACAGTCATAGGCCCTCGCAGCTCAATCGGCAGAGCAGTCCATAAGCCGAGATTAACGTCGTCGGTCTGGCAGGTTGAAGATTCGAATCCTTCCGAGGGCATAGCGAGAAGACGATGACATCCGTACCCCTTTCGCCTCGTATTTTAGGCATATACGAGCAGCGCGGGCAGAGCAGTAAACTCCATAGGAGGGGCAGATCATGGAAATTAAGCCAGAAAAGAGGTGGGTGCATAAGGGCGAATATCGTGGTTTGGTGAGACGAAGAGTCTTCTGTTGCGCTTCAGGAGTCATCGGGGTATTTTTGTATGTCGGCGTGAACTGTTTTTTCAATGCCCCGACGTCACCTGTGACCGACAACACCCCGTTTCATCCAGGCATATTTTGGGGTGCTTTGATGATCATAGGGGCGATTATAGCAATATTGGCAGAGCTAAGTCAGATTTTCGGCTTCTTATACCAGTGTTTCAAAGCAGCAACGGAAGTCGAATCGGTACGCCTCATCACTCCCCGCAATCATCATCTTGCTCCCCCTGTCGAAACTCTCGTCCGTGCCTCCGACCTCCCCTCCACTCACAAGCAGACCGAACTCCTACGCGCCGCACCACAGGGCAGCGACACACCAGCGGAGGAACTGTTGCGGGCCAGCACGAACAGGAAGGGTGGCTGACGCCGCACTTTGGTATCGACGGCTGACAGCGTTCCTCTAATTTAGCATTTTCGGCTTCTCTCTTCCGAGATATATAAGGAGCCGCCTATATGACTGTAGGAGGCTCCTGAACGTCTGAAAAGGCTATGGCACAGATGTGTTACGGCAGGGGCGGATCGGCGGGTTTGGGAGCGGTGCTTTTCTCAGCAGGTACATAAGTTTTGACGTAGATGTTCTTGAAGGAGGCGACGGTGTTGTCGCCGTGGCAGAGCTGGTAGCCGAGGGGACCGCTCGCAAAGCCGCCCGGATCGTCGCCTTCGGCGGTCTTGACGCCGTTCAGGAAGATGACGATGTGCGTGCCCTTCATGCGGAAGTAGTAATGGTTCCAGTCGTCCTTGTGCAGGATCTTGTCGGCTTCCGCTTTGGGGAAATCGAAGATCTTGGTCTGGCGATGATGCTCGTCCCACAGACAGCCCCAATAACCGTCGCCCATATCGACCTGGTAACCGGGGACATCGTCGAAGGAGAGGGGATGGATGCGGGCGCAGACACCGCTGTTGTAGCCGACCATTTTGGCGTCGATGTGCATCTCGAAGTCGCTGTAGTCTTTGTCGGAGAACATATAGTGGTGATGTGGGGTGCTGCCGCCTTTGTCTCCGACGATCGCGCCGTCCTTCACCTGCCAGTAGCCCTTCTCATAGAGCCAGCCTTTCAGTGTCTTGCCGTCGAACAGCGAGACCCAGCCTTTGGCAACGGGTTTGCCGTTGACCGTCATGCCATCGGCGCTGTCGCCCCACTGCACGGCGTTCTTCGGCATCTTCGCCTGCTGGATGGGTTTCTTCTCGGCGGTATTCTGCGCATGGGAGACCGTCCAGGTTCCGGCGACAGCCAGCAGGCCGACGCTCAGTCCAAGCAGTCCACTCTTTGTTTTCATCGATGATGCTCCTATAGGGGTTGGGGATGGCAAGGGCACTGCAAATCCGGGGCGGACGCCCGCCTCGGATCGGAGCACACAGCCTCGGTTCCTTTGCTGGACTATTTCCCTGCGGTCTGTCAGAAAACGCGGGGTTATGTTTCGGCGGATGCTGTCAGGTTCGCCTCGTCCAGAGCAAAATCCTGCGTATCGGTGAGCGCTGCGTAGAGCGGGCAGGCGCAGGAGACGGCGAAGAGGCCCGCCGCCGTGAT
>JAYTGR010000412.1:0-1794 GCA_043733205.1 Chthonomonadaceae bacterium | reverse complement strand
AAAGAGTCGGAGGCGACGCAAACTCTCTACGGCCTGGACGACAAGAAGTGCGCCCATTTCGGCAAGCAGTGCCTGATGGCGCGGCGCATGGTGGAGCGCGGTGTGCGCTTCGTGCAGATCTACAGCGGCGGTGAAGAGAACGAGCGCAGCTGGGACGGACATCTCAACATCGAGGCCAATCACCGGGGGTTTGCGGGCGAGACGGACAAGCCGATCGCCGGGCTGCTGGCGGATCTGAAACAGCGCGGCCTGCTGGAAGAGACGCTGGTGGTCTGCTGCGGCGAGTTCGGACGTCTGCCGCTGGTGCAGAAGGGCGGCACAGGACGCGATCACAACCCGCACGCCTTCACGACCTGGATGGCGGGCGGAGGCGTGAAGGGCGGCATCCACTACGGCGCGACCGACGACCTCGGACACAAAGCCGTCGAGAACAAGGTCAGCGTCAATGACCTGCACGCCACGATCCTGGCCCTGCTGGGCCTGGATCATACGCGCCTGACATATCACTTCAGCAGCCGCGACTATCGCTTGACGGACGTCGCCGGCACAATCGTCCGCGACATCATCGCCTGACCCGGCCCCTGAAAAACCCTGGACAAGAGGAAATTATCTGTATGGAACGCTATGTGGGGTTGGTGGTACACCCAAGCCGACCGGAGGCCATGGCCCTCGCGGTCGAAGTGATCGTATGGCTGGAAGCGCGGGGCATTACTGCTCTGCTGGACGCCGAGACGGCGCAAAAACTCAATCGTCCGACCCTGACCTGTTCGCCGGAGGGCTGGCAGTCGGTGGCGTTCATCGTTACGCTGGGCGGCGACGGCACGATTCTGACGGCGGCCCGCCTGGCGTCCCCCTGCGGCACGCCTATTCTGGGAGTTCACATGGGCCGCTTCGGGTTCATTGCCGAGACGCATCCCAACGATCTCTATCCGCACCTCGAAGAGATCCTGGACGGTAAAATGCAGATCGAGGAGCGGATCATGATCCACGCCGACATCCTGCGGAACGGCAAAATCGTTCATACGGGCGTCGGCCTGAACGATGTCCTGGTCAAGAGCGGCATGTCGCACATGCTGCATCTCAAGACCGAGTTCGGCGGCGCGACCTTCGCCAGCTACCCGGCGGACGGCATCCTGGTCTCGACTCCCACAGGCTCGACGGCCTACGCACTTTCGGCGGGCGGCCCGCTCGTCGTGCCAACGGTGCAGGCGTTCATCGTCGTCCCGATCTGCCCGCATACGCTCAGCGCGCGCCCCATGATCGTCCCCGCTACGGAGACCATCGCCATCGAGATCGAGTCGGAGACCGAGGACGTCATCTGTGCCATCGACGGCGTCGAGCCGATGCCTCTCCAGCGCGGCGACCGCATCGAGATGCGCCAGGCCGACAACATGACCCGCCTCATCGTCCTCAACCACGCCACCTTCTACGGCAAAGTCCGCGCCCGCTACCTCTACGGCGAACGCCTCAACGAATAGCCGCCCTTGAAATGGCTCTTGCGTTGTCACAACCTGATGATGCGGAAAACTACGCCCTGGCCACCGCAGGCAGCATAAGACTATCAACCCATTGTGATTGACACACAGGGTTATCGAATACGCTGTCATGCGAATATATCCGATTTTTGCTCTTTAAACTCCGGCTCGAACCCACCCGAACTAAAGCCGTGCTAAGTTTCGTCTCCTACTACTTGAGGTATCACCTCAATAAGTCGGGGTAAAAGTCTCGATATCGCCATGCTCTGAGATCAGAATATCGCGATTTGTGGCAAGTTCCCCCGTGTTATTGAGGTGA
>JAYTGR010000411.1:0-1795 GCA_043733205.1 Chthonomonadaceae bacterium | reverse complement strand
ACCTTCTGTGGCCCGTTCAGCAGCTTCGTCTGCGTCAGCCCCAGCCCGGTCAGCCACTCGTTGACGTTCCCCTGCCCCACGACCTCGCGCAGCACCATCGTCGCGGTGTTGTCGCTCATCGTGATCATCAGGTCGAGCCACTGCGGCAGCGGGAGCGGAGTGCCGGGCGGGAAGAAGAAGGAATATCCGCCCTCCTGGCGGGAGACCGAGGCCGGGGGGGCGGGGAAGCTGTCTTCCCATTTGAGTTGGCCCGCGTCCACCTGAGACATGACCGTGCCCATGATGGCGGTCTTGATGGTGCTGGCCGTCGGGAAGGCTTCGTTCCCTCGGTGCGCGATCTTCTCGCCGCGCCCCCGGTGATTCAGGCTGTAGCCCAGCGTCCCGCCGAAGCCGTCGGCCACCCTCTGCATTGCGTCCTTCAGCACAGCTAGCTTTTGTACCCGATCTGCCATAAAACTTTCTGATCGCCGTTTGACTATGGGGGCGCTCCCTGGCCTTTGTGCTGAGTCTGGGCGTTCATCGCCTGATCTTCCGGGGACATTCGTGATGCGCCGGGAGTGCCCGGTGCCGGCGTCGCTGCATCTGTCGGTGCCGCAGGCGCCCCAGCCGATGGCACCACCCTCGACGGGGCAGCGGCGGGGTGGCTGCACCCTGAAACTACTGCCCCTAGCGTCAGCAAGACCGCCACGGCAGCCACTTTGCGAAGCCGGGTTAAGATTTTCTCGTCTCGCACAAGCATCACGCATCCGTCTCTTTCTTGACCGTATCGTAAGCCTTTCGCTGAGACGGCCCTGAAAGAATGTTCTCTCAAGACCGCCTCGTGTGTTGTCAGCCCCTTATGGCCACTGGTCGTTGCCAGTAATGCTCCAGTAGTGACCGTCTCTCGTCATATCGCTTGTTCGCATGGCCTTCACATGGCCGTCACAGAATGCGACCATAGTAAATGAATTGGGGTCGGGCTTCATACGTTTATCCGCCCTCAGGTAAGACTGCGAGTGCCGGCCTGGCAGCGTCCATTCTGCGCCATTGGTTCCTGCGGGACATGGCAGGGAAGGGCATCCAATAACGTCGTCCATGGGGCATAAGGCGAGCGCTCTGCCAGGGCTTGCCCCGTTACTGGAAGTGTCCCAGGTTTCGATGATCGCGGTTGCCGTCGCCGGGGCTTGAACCTGAGCCAGAGCGACAGGAATATTCGTGGTTGGTACAGGGTCGGGTTCGTACCAGTTGACGAGATCATCGCTGATACCATAAGAAGTCACATTGCCAAAGATCTGAGACGCGAGTGGACCAGGAGCGTTAGGACAGAGGAAAGTTTGCGAAAGGTCTTTGGCAGATGCCTGACCGCCACCCAAACTGCCATTCGCTTTTTGGATATATGGAGACACGAGTTGAGGCCAATACTGCTGGTTGCCAGTATAGTGCGGCGCTGTCTGATTGTACCCACTGAAGTAGGGGCAGTATTTCTCGTCCGCATCCTGGATATACATAATGATCCCAAGATTGATCTGCTTCATGTTTGACTGGCAGGAAGCACGGCGGGCGTTCTCTCGGACCTTCTGAAAGACGGGGAAGAGAATTGCGGCGAGGATCGCGATGATGGCGATGACGACGAGCAGCTCGATCAGGGTGAAGCCGGCGCGAGGGCGCAGGCGGCGGGAAAGGGTAGACGGCAGAGCAGACATAGCTTTTATCTCCTTACAAAGAGCGGTCGGACCAGCCCGCAGCGGTGCAGGACACTGGCAGTGCTTCTGAAAAGAGGGCAGCGGCGCCCAGCGAGCAGAGGGACAGAGAGGAT
>JAYTGR010000410.1:0-5298 GCA_043733205.1 Chthonomonadaceae bacterium | reverse complement strand
TATGGGATAGATATGGACGAAACCGTGCTGGCGCCGGAAGCCGGCCTCACGAACGCGATCAGCCTGACGAAAGGCTGCTATGTCGGACAGGAGATCGTCGCGCGAATCGATGCGCGCGGCCATACCAACCGCGCCCTGACTGGTCTGATCCTCGACGGCCCCGATCTGCCGGCTTCCGGCACAAAACTGTTCTTTCCTTCCGAAACCGAGGCTCCCCGTGAGACGGGACGCCTTACCAGCGTGATCGAATCCTCGCCTGCGGCGGATGGCAGGGCGATCGCGCTGGGCTATGTGCGCCATGAGCATCGGGAACCGGGCACACAGCTTGTCATTGGTGAAGACGGACAGGGTACAGCGGCCATGGCCACGGTCATCGCACTGCCTTTCTATACGAGACCCTCCACGTGAGCGACCTGGAACTCGTCGAGGTCGTCTCTTCTCCCCCGCACAGCGTCAGGAGATCTCTTTCAGCCGGAGCGATCACCGCGCTGGTCGGCATCAACCTGCTCTGGTCGGCCTCTACAGTCGCATCGAAAAACGCGCTGGACGTTTTCGGCCCCCTGACTCTCACTGCGCTCCGCTTCGCCCCGGCCGGGCTGATCCTGCTGGGAATGGCCCGCGCACAGGGCAGGTTTCCGGAAGTGCGCCGCCGGGACTGGTCCGACTTTTGCCTTCTGGCGCTGCTGGGAATCGTTCTCACCTACGGGATCTACTATACGGGAGTCGCCCGCACGACGGCCTCGGAAGCTGTGCTTCTGACCGCCTGCGAACCGATCCTGATCGCCCTCTTCGCCCGCATTTTTCTGCGCGAAACCCTCTCCCGACAGCAGTGGATCGGGCTCTGGGTGGGGCTGGCCGGCATTTGGCTGATCGTTGGACGGGGCAGTGCAGGCAATGTTATCGCGCTGGCCGCGCTCTGTATCGAGGCCACTACGAGCGTAACTGCCAAGCGGCTGACCAGCCGCTATCCCGGCCTGTTCGTCGTCGCCATCGAGATGCTGCTCGGCTCGCTGCTGCTCCTGCCAGGGGTCGGCTGGGAACTGGCCCATCATCACCCGACGGTATCGTGGGGGGTGGCCGGCAGTGTGCTCTATCTCAGCCTGATCTGCTCCGCGCTCGGCTACGGTGTCTGGTTCCGGCTGATGGAACGCTATCCTGTTTCCGTGCTGGGCGCTTTTATTCTCATCCAGCCCCTGTTTGGCCCGCTCTCCGGCTGGCTGTTTCGCCATGAAGCGCTGACGACGCGTGGCGCACTGGGCGCCGCCCTCGTTATTTTTGGGGTCGCCCTCAACGCCCTGCGCCGTCCGAAAGCGGAAACTGTGCAGCCGATAGAAGAGCGTCTGTGATTACTCCACGGCCTCTAAAGAGTCAAGCGGGAGGATCTCCATTGGGTACTGCTCTCAAGAAGATTGTCCGTTGGGAGAAGATCTGTCTTCCCTGTGCTTACCTGCCAGCAAAACCGCCGCCCCTTGAGAGGGCGGCGGTTTTGTATGGAACAGGAGGCAATGTCTGCGAGGCTTAGTGCGGTCCCAGGAGTTTGAATCCGGGATCGGGGACACCCGACATCGGACCGCCACCGATATAGGTCAGACCGTTCAGGAACCAGACTACCAGCCGATTCGTCGTCTGGTTCTGAAACACTAGGTCCGGTTTGCCATCGCCGTTCATATCGGTGACTGCGTGGACCTGATAACCTGCATCCGGCACGCCACTGATCGAACCCTGACTCACATACTGGACACCGTTCATAAACCATACCGACAACTGGTTGGTCGTCTGATTTTGGAAGAGAATATCGGGTTTGCCGTCGCTGTTGAAGTCACCGACCCCCACCACGTTGTAGCCTGCGAGCGGCGCCTGGGGTATCGAGGCGGTGCCAATTACCGTCGCACCATTCAGGAACAGGACCGCCAGATGACCGGTGCCCTGCTGCTGATACAGCACATCCGGATGGCCGTCGTTGTTGAAGTCGGCGACACCGACTACCTGATAGTCGGGGGTAAGCTGGAAGGAGATCTCTTCGCCGCCTCCAACCGTTGTGCCTATCATATACATCAGGTAGACCTTACCGGTCGTCTGGTTTTGGATCATCAGGTCGGAGTTGCCGTCGCCGTTGAAGTCGCTGGCTCCAACGACTTTCCAGCCGGACGGCGGCACCTGACTGACTCGGTCGCCTCCGATGACATTGAGCACGCTCGTGTACCAGATGACGATGAGATTGGTGCTCTGGTTCTGGAAAACGAGATCGGTGAGGCCGTCGTTGTTGAAGTCGGAGGAGAGGTGGGGCAGGATGGTCAGTATAGCCGCAGAGGCCGAGACGCTGTTGCCGACGGTGATCGTGGCGGTAGCAGTGATCGGGGTGACGCTTGTGCGGATGGAGAAGGTGCTGGTGGAGGCACCTGCGGGGATGGTGAGTCGGTAGGTCGAGAGAGCGGCGAGGCCGTTATCGCTCTGGAGATCGATGGCGGCTCCTCCCGAGAGTGCGGGATGATTGAGGGTGATGGTCCCGGTAGTGGAAGCGCCGCTGATGACGGACGCAGGACTGAGGCTGAGGGCGACTGTCGGAGGTCCATAGGGATTGGCCACAACTACGACTGTGGCATCCAGGCGGCTGTAAATGATATTCACGTTGTCGGGCGAGTAGGTCAGCATCGTCGAGGCGTTCGTGAGAGGATGGATGGTGAAGTTTACTTCGTCCGTATAGTCGTTGAGCAGACTGTCGTCTGAAAGGCTCCAAAGGCGCAGGTGTTTCTGGCTGGCAGTGGCTACAGTCAGGCCATCCGGAGCGATCGCAACGCTTGTGACAGCGGCGTCCGAAGGGAACGTATGGAGGATCGTGCCGTCTGCCACGTTCCAGAGGATCGCGGAGGAGTCGTAACTGCCCGAAAGCAGCTTGGAGCTGTCTGGAGAGAAAGCCACAGAATCCACCCAGTCCGTATGGCCGGTGAACGTCGAGAGGAGTTTAGAGTCGGAAAGTCTCCAGATTTTGATGGTCTGGTCCATACTGGAGGAGGCGAGCAGTCTGCCATCGGGCGAGACTGCGAGAGCCAGTATCTGGTTGGTGTGACCCAAAAGTGTGCCGACAAGAGAGCCATCGACGACACTGCGAATCGCGATTCCGTTCGAGGCGCTGATCCCATGGAATAGGCGCTGACCATCGCGCGACCAGGCGATGGCGTCGGACTGGGTGCCGATGTTCTTTTCCAGAGTGATCGAGCCGTCCGAAATCCGCCGGATCCGCAGCAGGCTCGCTTGATCGGTCGTGGCGAAAGCTTTGCTGTCCGGAGACATCGCCAGCGCAAAATAGTTGTGCAGAGAGACGCCGCCTGCGGCATCGTTGGCGATCGCCAGTTCGGACACTCCGGAGGTTCTATTCCAGACGTGCAGGTGACCGTCATCTTCCGCGACACTTACGACATGCGCTCCGTCGGGGGTGACACCGACCGTGGTGACAGCCGCCGTGTGCTCCAGGGGCAAAGAGCGAACTTGCGAGAGGTCGCTGCTGTTATAGAACGTGAACTCCAGGAGCTGGCCGGCAGCCAGCAGCTGGCTGCCATCCGGTGAGTAGAGAAGTGAGGCGATCGGGGTCGCGACCGGGCCCAGGACGGAACTGTGCAGCAGACTGCCGGTGGCGACGTTCCAGATACGGGTCTGAGCGTCCTGGGAACCTGTCGCGAGGACGCTGCCGGAGGGCGAGAAGGCGACCGAAAAATTGGGAACACCGGTCACGAGCGACTGCAGCTGCGTTCCGGCCACGGAATCCCAGAGCTTAACCGTTCCGTCGAGACTTGCGGAAGCTATGGTCCGGTTGTCGGCAGAAAATGCGACTGCAGTGACCTGATCCGTATGGCTCTTGAAGGTCTGCAGGAGGCTTCCGTTGGCGACATTCCAGACGCGAACGGTTTTGTCCACACTGCCGGAGACCAGATGGGTGCCGTCCGGCGAAAAAGCGACCGACCTGACAGCAGCCGTATGTCCTGTCATGGTTGTGAAGACGCTGCCGTCCGCAGCGTTCAGGATCTGAACGACACCCTGACCCTGAGTTCCCAGCGCGACTTTGGATCCGTCTGGCGACCATGCCAATGCGGAGACGCCGGCAAAACCGTTCCAGGATTGAAGCAGTGTCCCATCGGAGAGCCGATAGATATGAAGGGGCAGGTTCGCAGTGGACGCGGACACGACTTCCGTGCCGTCTGGAGAGAGGGCAATTGCATTTAACTGGCCATTGCTGTCGAAGATTGTGCGAATGAGCGTTCCATCGAGCGTACGACGGAGTTTGATCGTCGCATCGAAGCCGATCGTCGCCAGGGTCTTTCCGTCCTGTGAGAGAACGGCCTGCTTAAGACCCAGAGGATGGCCGCCGTGCATCCACTGGATGTAGGGGCGGGTTTGGGCCGCTGCCATCGGGGTGTTCAGGAGGTGCAGCAAAACGAAGAGAGTGGCCAGTGAGAAGAGTGTGAAACGTTTGCGGTCCAGACGCAGGAAAGCATGAGTGCAAAGACTGGAAAACCGATAGGGCATGACGTTTACTCCTGAACATACTCATTTGTATGCTGGGACGAATGGAAGTGCAGCTCCGCAAGCAGCGATCCGGTACGCCGGTCGGTCAAAAACCCTCTATTCCGGATTTCATACAGACGGCACGGGAGACGCGTTTTAATGGCTGTGAACAGAGATGCAAGGGTGGGTTCGGCACTAGACTGCTAGAATTATACCGCTCAACCAGAGAAAAGTTCTCCTATTGAAAAAAAATGTTTTCAGGGAGGAGGCAAGGAAATCGCCGCATCTCTTCAAATGCGGCGATTGGCGGCGGCGTATCAGCCGTGAGAATCGTAAACAGGCTCAGTGCGGCCCCTGGAGTTTATAGCCGGAAGCGGGTATGATCGACATGGCCCCGCCTCCGGGCACCCTGACGCCATCCATGAACCAGACCACGATCTGGTTGGTTGTCTGGTTCTGGAACACGATATCCGGCTTGCCGTCTCCATTGAGGTCCTCGACCGCATGCACCTGCCACCCCAGCTGCGGCACTTGACCGATCGCCTCGCCCCCCACACGCTGACTGCCGTTCATATACCAGACCACGAGCTGATTGGTCGTCTGGTTTTGGAAGAGGAGGTCGGGTTTGCCATCGCTGTTGAAGTCTCCGACACCCACCACGCTGTAGCCTGCGGCCGGGATCTGAGGGATCGCGACGCCGCCTGTGACCGTCGCTCCGTTGAGGAACCAGATCACCAGCTGCCCCGTCCCTTGCTGCTGGAACAGCACGTCCGGATGGCCATCGTTGTTGAAGTCGGC
>JAYTGR010000409.1:0-5307 GCA_043733205.1 Chthonomonadaceae bacterium | reverse complement strand
GCCGTCGCCGAAGCCGCCGTCATCGGCAAAGCTCACGAGATCAAGGGACAGGCGCCCGTCGCCTTTGTGATCATCCGCGAAGGGATGTCGCCGCCTGCCTCCGATAAGGCCGCACTGGCCGCGCTGAGCGCCGAACTGAAAGAGTTCGTTGCCAAAAAACTGGGCGCGATCTGCCGTCCCGACGACGTCCTGCTTACAGCAGACCTGCCCAAGACCCGCTCCGGCAAGATCATGCGGCGTCTGCTCCGGGACATTGCGGAAGGCCGGGTGCTCGGCGATACCACCACCCTCGCCGATCCCGCCATCGTCGCCTCGCTCCGCGACAAGTACGGCAGTGACGAAAGTTAGGTGCATTCGGTCGTAATTGAGATATAATAGAAGGGCTGCGTAACTGCCTGCGGCGCGCAGCCCTTCTTTTTAAATTCTAGTTAGGAAACCGAGCTATGTCCTCCGAAACGCTGACCCACGCGCAGCATCTTGCCATTCTGGAAGTGTTCGAAAATCCCCGCCCCGAGCGCGACTATCGCATCGTGCATACGTGCCCGGAGTTCACCTCCGTCTGCCCCAAAACCGGGCAGCCCGACTTCGGGACGATCACGATCGACTATGTCGCCGACCAGAACTGTCTGGAACTCAAGTCCCTGAAAATGTACTTCTATGCCTTCCGGCAGATGGGAATCTATTACGAAGCCGTCACCAATCGGATTCTGGACGATCTGGTCACGGCCTGTAAACCCCGCCGTATGACCATCACCGGCGACTTCAATGTGCGCGGCGGCTTCGCGTCGGTCGTTACGGTCGAGTATCGTAAAGAAGACTGAAATGCGTCTTACGGGCCCATCGCCGCACGGTCTATAAGCCAGACCAGACTGCCTGCTGTTGGCGCGACCGCCTGCGAAGGCAGCGCCAACGGATCGGCAGGGCCGGTCAGAACCCGGTGGAGCGTGGTGGCCTTATCCGCACCTGCCACGAGAAACAGCACGTTCGCGGCTCGATCGAGCACCGGATAGGTCAGCGTCAGGCGTGGCACGAACGGCTTGAGGCCCGGCTCCGAGGCGGCGACGAGCTGGATCTTCTCCTGCAAAGCGGGCTTGTGCGGGAAGAGCGATGCCGTGTGGCCGTCCGGCCCCATGCCAAGCAGGATCAGATCGAAGCGGGGCGCAGTGTCGGCCGGGGAGAGCGCGAAATGGGAGCGCAGTTCCGCCTCATAAGCCCGAGCCGCCGTGTCGAGATCGGGGTTCTCTGCCAGCATGCGGTGAATGTTGGCGGCAGGCAGCGCCAGAGGCGCGAACAGCATGGCATTGGCCATGCGATAGTTGCTGTCGGCATGGTCCGGCGCCACGGCGCGCTCGTCTCCAAAGAAGAAGTGTACTTTCCCCCAATCGATGTCGTCTCGGAAAGGCAGCGCGGTGAGCAGACCGTAGAGCATCGCCGGAGTCGATCCGCCTGCCAGCGCCACATTGAAGACGCCGCCTGCAAGCGCTTTTTGGCCCGCCAGAAATACAAACCGATGCGCGGCGTCCCGGCTAAGCGCCTCTTTGTCCTCGAAAATCACGACTTCGCGTCGTATGGCACTGCTTTCGCTCATTCCTGCTGCTCCCTCCCCTGTAAAATTGTCCTGATCTCAGGCGCGAAGCCACCTTCTGAAACTCATTCGATATCCGTGACGTTCCGTACTGTCTGCAGACAGGCCTTCAGTGCGGGCGTAATCGGGGTCACGACATAGCCTGTCTGCCGATCTCCGATCACGGTGCAGCGGTCCCCATCGCCCCACTGCCAGAAATAGGCGGCGACATAGGCGCAGACCAGCGCATCCAGACGGTCTTCATAGCGTTTGAGCGCCATACCCCGCAGACCGACTGCCGGCGGCTCCAGCCAGTCGGGCGAACGCAGAGAAGGCGTCTGGAGGCTCAGACTGCGCAGTCCTGCCACCAGACGCGCGAACTCCCCCTGCCGTGAGGCGAGATCCCGTCCCGAGCGCGCCTTGTATTTCAGCGTACGCGTCAGCTCGAACAGCACGACCTGCGCCGGATGCGGAAAGACTTCTATACAGCGGCGCACATCGGGATCCCCGGCTGCGAATTCAAAGTCGTTGTAAACCCCGAACTCGGCCTCCAGACGCGCGGCCAGAAGCTCACCCCGGATATCACCTCGATAGAGACTTCGATTGGCCGGGTGCGCTCCCGCCTGATAACGGCCGAAGCACCGGCGCAGGAGAGCTTCTACCGGGCGTTCCCCTGTCTCGTTCGGCACATCCAGCGGAGCATCGATGCCCAGCAGGAGGCCCCCTCCCGAATCCGACTGCCGCACGAACTCCAGGATGCTGTCATCATCCGTCAGAGCGTCCGCCTCGGCGATAACGACGAAGGTTTCGGCATCGCCCTGTCTCTCCAGCGCAACGGCTGCGGTCGTATTCCGGCGGCCCCATGCCAGATCGATTCCGATAGTGCGCATCGTTTGCAGGACTCCTTACCTTTCCAGTTTACGCCCGAAAGATCAGCCCGAACAGCGCCGAAAACGTGGAACCAGCAAAAAACTCCCTGCCGCGCTGGAGGGCAGGGAGTTTCAGAGCCGATGTTATCAGCTAAGACGCTTAGCCGCGATTGCTGTACAGGGTATCGATCCTCTGCTGTGTGCGCCTGATACGGTCCGATGTCAGCGGATGGTCGCTCAAAAAGGCCGGAGGCTCTCCTCGGCCTCCCGAGGAGGTCTGGAGAGTATGGAACAGGTCGAGCATCCCGTGCGGATCGTACCCGGCGTCCACCATATCCTGCAGTCCTCCCGCATCCGCCTGGTCCTCGTCTCCGCGCGAAAACTTCAGGGTATAGAGCTGTTCGCCGGCGCCGACGGCGGACTGAATGCCTCGGTTCGCTTTCGTCAGCCCTAATATGACGGCGAGGCCCAGTTCACGCTTCTGCTGGTTACCGTAAGATTTTGCCCAGTGCTGTTTGCGCACATGCGTCATCTCATGCCCAGTCACAGCGGCCAGTTCGCTGTCGGACTTTATCTTGTCCATCAGGCCTGTAAACATAAACATGTGGCCGCCAGGCAGAGCGAAAGCATTGATCTCTTTGCTCTCGATGACGTGGAACCGGTAGTCCCATGTGTTCCGGTCATTCGCGGGCAGAGCTCTCACCAGACGTGCACCGATCTGATTGAAATGACCTGCACGTGAATCCTGGACTTCGTGGTATTTCTGCAGGATCTGTTGTGCCGCCTGCTCCCCCATCTTTTTCTGGTCGCTGACGCTGGGCGTAAACATGTCGGCCTGGGCTTCTTCAGTGAGCAGGGGCAGGGTCGCGACCGTCAGGCCTCCCACGAAGATACGTCCCAGAAAACCGCGTCGGGATTCCTTATAGATCGCCGCAGGCTCCGCGAGAAACTCCTCGGCCCGCCGGCCGCAGCGCGAGAGCGCGTGCGAAGCGTGGGGCGTACTGCAGGTGCAGGCACTTATATTTTCAGTTTTCATAACGCTCTTATCCTTAGCCCGTGAAATCCGGCGGGAACATTCCTGCCGGAAAAGAGGATGACGAGGGCGGCCAGCCCTGAGAGTAAAGTCTGTGTATAGGACGCAGAGTGCCCGCTTCAGGTTCCGACGATGTGCCAGTCTCGGCGGTCTTGGCTCTCTTGACAAAGGGCGGCATGCCGTTCTATACTATGGTCTGTGGCGCGGGCGGTTGGCGCAGTGGTAGCGCAGATCCTTTACACGGATAAGGCCGGGGGTTCGAATCCCTCACCGCCCACTCTCTTTGCTATAAATAGAGAAACGTCCCTGTTGTGTGCATGTGACACGACAGGGACGTTTTTCATTTTCGAGGCGTCCGATCGGGATCAGGAATGGGCGGCGCCTTCCGGTGCGATCTGCGTATAGAAATGGCGTACGACTTGCGAAATGCCATAGCCTGTCGTCAGATGCACGAACTTTTTGCCTTCGCGCGCACAGATGTCCTGCGCATTTTTCCACTCCTTACGGCTGAAACGGGTCAGCAGAGCCACGATATCGGAGTGGCGTATGTCGGTGTCGAAACGGGCCAGGGGATCGGACGGTTTGGTGCTGGGCCAGACGAGTTCGCGAAGCTCCAGGGCGGCCTCCAGTTTGCGCCGATTCTCTTCGCGGCAAGTGCCGCCCAGGATCAGGAGGCGTTTGCCGCGCGTCACTTCGCGCACCGCTTTCAGCTCTAGTTGGAGAGAATCGATGGCGCCCTCCGGCTCGTCCTCGATCTCCTCCGCTCGGCCTGCCTCCTGGCGGCGTTCCCACTCCAGATTGATCTCACGCAGCAGCTCTTTGAACCGTTCGTCATCTTCCAGGAAGGCTCCCCAGGGCAGTAAGACGTCCCGGAGGCGGCGGTCGGAGGCCGGGATCCGCATGTTCTTGCACTCTGCCAGCGCGTTATGCAGCCGCCGCTCGTCCCGCTCTGGCTCCGAACCGAATTCGGGTTCGGAAACGAGCGTGATCACATTTTCCACCACCTGCTGCCGCCGCTCCTCTTCGATTATCGGCTGCCGTGCGCGATCCCACGAGACTTCCAGAGTCGCGGCGCGTTCGATCAGTTCCTGCATCGGCACTTTGGGGCGCAGGCTGTAGAGATAGCACTGATCCTCGCGTGCCCAGGTCCGCAGATCGTCGAACAGAGCCTGCTGGAACGGGTCGGTGGCTCCAATGCGGAAGAGCAGACGATTAAAACGCTGCTGCATGGCGGCGACCGCTTCGGCCAGCCCCTGGATGTCCGGCACTTTCAGAGAGGCTTTATGGCGCTGCCACCAGTCGAACGCCTCCTGAGCGCGCGCCATCTCTTCGTAACGTTCCGCCATCTCCGCCCACTGGCCGGCATGAGGCCGGGGATCGAGTTCATCGTCCAGGGCGGCCGTGTAGGCCATGTCGTTGGCGGCGTCCATCAAGTCGATGATGTCTTCCATCAGCTCGGAGACTTGCGGCACCTCGATCTCGCCTGCCTCTTCTTCCAGTTTGCGCTGCCGGCAGGCCATCGCCCGCAGGCGCAGACAGTTCGGCAGGTTCAGCTCTTTGCGTACCGTGAGGGGATAGTGCATATCCCAGTCGCGCACATCGGCCCGCAGAAGGATCGCATCGGACTCGATGTCTATCAGAGGACGGGAGGGCCGGCGCGACACGCGCGGAACCACAATGGCAGCAGGCCGTTCCGAGGGACTCGTAACGGCGTTCTCGGCAGTCGGCGCTGTCGCGACCACTGCGCTCTCCTCCACCACACGCGGGGCACGCGGCGGCGGCGGAGTCGGCCGTCCAGGAGCTGGAGAAGAGAGCGTACTGGCCGACATCGGCGCTTGAGA
>JAYTGR010000408.1:0-5335 GCA_043733205.1 Chthonomonadaceae bacterium | reverse complement strand
GAGGCCCGTTTACGGAAGCCGATGAGGCTGCGGTGCAGGCGCTGGGGGCACACGCCGCCGTCGCCATTCACCATCTGCATCTGCTGGCCCGGCAGCGTGCGCTGGTCGGCAGTCTGATCGCTGCGGAGGAAGAGGAGCGGAGAACGGTCGCCTACGATCTGCACGACGGTTTGACGCAGTATGTCATGGCGGCGCATGCGCACCTGGAAGCCTTTCGCCATGCGAATGCGACGGGCAACGAAGCCAAAGCGAAGCGGGAACTGGATCAGAGTCTGCTCTATCTCAAAGAAGCCGTGGTCGAGTCGCGCCGCCTCGTCAACGGCCTGCGCTCGCTGGCGCTGGACGATCTAGGGCTGGCCGGTGCGCTGGAACAGCTGGTTCAGGAAGAGAAGGTGCATGCGGGCTGGGCTGAGGCCGAGTTTCTGCATAATATCGCCGGGCGGCGCTACCATAAAACGCTGGAGACGACGGCCTATCGCGTCGCGCAGGAGGCCCTGACGAACGTCCGGAAGCATGCACAGGCCCTGCATGTGCGTTTGACGCTGGTTGCCGAACCGGTCCAGGGCTCCGTCGTGGGGCAGCTGGTGCTGGAGATACGAGACTGGGGATGCGGCTTTCTCTCGGAGCAGCGCGCGGACGGCTATGGACATGTTGGTCTGCAAAGCATGTTCGAGCGCGCCAATCTGATCGGAGGCGCCTATTCGCTGAAGAGTGTACCCGGAGAAGGAACCACGATCCGCGCGGTTTTTCCGGCAGTTGAACCCGCCATCGAGGAAGGCGTCGAAGCCATCTAAGGCAGGCGCTCTCCGGTCCTGTCGGATTGACGCAAAATTGGCCCTGCGGCACGACAGCTGTGCTGCTGTCGTGCCGCAGGGCCACCTCTTTGCGCTGCGGTCAGGAGACCCTCGCTATTTGTGCTGATAGTCCGGGAAGGCCGGGTGGGTGGGTTTGGGAAGCGGGTGCTTCTTTAGCTCCTCCAGCACGACTTCCACAGCTTTTTCCAACTGGGGATCGTGACCCGCGCGCCAGAGCGCCGGATCCCACTCCACCTCGATGTCCGGATCGACGCCGTGGTTCTCCACGTCCCAGGTGCCGTTGGGATTCCAGAAGGCGAAGTGCGGAGCCGTTACTGTGCCTCCGTCCAGCAGAATAGGATAGCCTCCGATGCCGACCAGGCCTCCCCAGGTGCGTTTGCCGATCAGAGGGCCCAGTTTGGATTTACGGAACATCCAGGGCATCAGATCGCCGCCGGAGCCGGCATATTCGTTGATGATCATCGCTTTGGGGCCGAAGATCGCTCCCTGCGGCACCGTCAGATCCTCTCCATCCCGTGTCGTAAAATAGCTCAGGAGGGTCCGACGTAGATAGTCGATGATATAGTCTGCAGCGGAACCACCGTGGTTGAAGCGTTCGTCTACGACCACGCCTTCGCGCCCCACCTGTGCAAAGAAGTAGCGGTTGAAATTCGTATAGCCGCCCTCGCCCGTATCGGGAACATGCACGTAGGCGATCCTGCCACCGCTCAGCCGATCCACTTTGCGCCGGTTGTCTTCGATCCAGGCCAGGTAACGGAGGCCGCTCTCGCTCCCAACAGGCACGACCGTGACCTCACGGGAGCCATTCCCGTCCGGAGTGGGGCCGACTTGAAGCAGGGTCTGTTTGCCGGCGGTCGCCTCGAACCAGCTGGTGACCTCCCGATTCGGCAGGACGTCCTGTCCGTTCACTTTGAGCAGATACTCTCCTGTTTTTACCTGCACACCGGGCTGGGTGAGCGGAGCGTGGGCGTCCGGGTTCCAGTTTTCGCCGTCGTAGATGCGGGCAAAACGGTAACGCCCGTTTTCCACTGTGTAGTCTGCGCCGAGGAGGCCGCCCGGAACGCGCTTCGCCGTCGGCTGGTCGCCTCCGCCGATAAACATGTGGCCGATCGTCAATTCGCCGAGCATCTCCTCGAACAGATAGTTCAGGTCGGCACGACTCTGTACACTCTGCAGGGAGGGTTCGTACTTCGCGGCGGTCGCTTTCAGATCGAGGCCGTGGTAGTTGGCGGCATAGAACCAGTCGCGTTCGATACGCCACACCTCATGATACATCTGATTCCACTCCGCCTTTGGGTCGGAGAGAACCTGCATATCCGCAAGGTTCAGCGTACCGGTGCTTGGCGCGGCAGCGGCGGCTGGGGTGATCGCCCAGCGCGCTCCCTGCTGATACAGAAGTTTCTCCCCATTGGCCGAAACGGCATAGCTCGTAACCCCGGTGAGGAAAGGCTCGACTTTGCGCTTGCCGAGATCGAAACGGTGCAGGATCGGCGTCTCCGTACTGCCATGCAGACGCATTTGCGGCGTCTCCAGCAGAAAGAGGACTCCCTCTTTCCCCGCCGTTATTCCAGAGAAGTTGCGGACCGGGATGGGGAGCGCGAGCGTGCGCTGCAGGATGCCGTCGAAGTCGATCCGAAACGGCTTGTCGTCTTTGCCTTTGTCCGGCTTGGCTTCGCTTTTGTCTTTATCGATGGGCTTGTCTTTTTCAGCAGCCTTGTCCTTGTCAGCAGGCTTTTCCTCTGGCTTCGGCTTTTCGTCGTCACTTTCTGGGGAGAGTGGGGAGGGCACATCGCTGCGCAGGACGATGAGGTAGGCGCTGCGCGTTACGGGGCGCTCGAAGCCGGACATGTCGAATCCGCCGGCGTTCGGACCCATATCGACACTGGCCGTCAGATAGAGATATTTCCCACTCTTATCGAAGTCGAGAGCGTTCACGTCGCTCAGGCCATCGGTAATGGGATGGGATTTGCCGCTGCTGAGTTCGCAGACGAAGGCCTGCCCCAGACGGCTCGGCAGGGACTTGGTGTAGGCGACCCACTGGCTGTTAGGGGACCAAACCGGCGTGCTGCCGCCTCCAAACGAGTTACTGGCGATTTTGACCGGGGTTCCCACAGCGAGATCGACAACCCAGGTGTTGGTGCGCTTGTCCGTAAACGCGATCTTTTTGCTGTCGGGGGACCAGACCGGATTGTAGAAGAAGGAGGCGGGATCGCCAAGGCCGATCTTTTTCGTCGGGCCTTTGCCGTCCTGGCTGCGGATATGCAGCGCGTAGTCGCCGCTCTCATCGGAAAAATAGGCGATCGATTTCCCGTCCGGCGACCAGGCTGGCGAGCGCTCCATGACACCGGGCGTCGCTGTCAGATTCCGGATGTCGCCTTTTTCGGCCGGGACAGTGAAAATGTCGCCGTGCGACTCGAAGACGGCCCGAGCGCCGTTCGGCGAGATGTCGGCGGCCTGGATCCGATCGCCGACCTTGAGATAGTGGGAACGCGTCTCCGGGAAATCGCTGGTGATCTGCACCTTCACCGGGTGGGACTTGCCGTCGGCCAGGGTGTAGAGCGAGATGCCTCCGAACTGCTCATACACGACAGCGCCGGGGCCGACCGAGGCCGATTTCATGTCCAGACCGCTGTTGTGAACCGCTTCCGTCACCCGTTTCGATTTCAGATCGTAGGCAAACAGCGATACCGGGCCATTGCGATCCGAGAGGAAGTAGATCTTCTCTCCGGCCCACATCGGGCTGCTGTCGTTGGTGTTGGTGCGCGGGATCTTTTCCAGCACTTTCGAGGTTTCCAGGTCCGCGATCCAGATTGGGGTCGTCTGCCCGCCCCGGTAGCGTTTCCAGGCATTCTGCCATTTCGCATTCGGGATGTAGGCCAGACGCTTCCCATCCGGCGAAAATGCGCCAGCGGTTCCTGCCGGCAGCGGCAGCGGCTCTGCGACGCCCCCCGCCTTGGGAATGGTAAACAGTTTCGGCGCATCGACCTCGCTGGTGCGGCTGGAGATAAAAAGTATTTTCTGACCGTCGGGCGTCCAGCCGCGCGCGAAGCTGCCTGCCGGATGCCAGGTGATGCGCTGCGGCGTCCCCCCGGCGGCGGGCATGACATAGACGTCGGTATTGCCGTCGTACTGCCCAGTGAACGCGATCTCCCTGCCATCCGGAGAGAAATAGGGATTCGATTCGATCCCGATGCCGCTGGTCAGCCGCACCGCTTCGCCCCCGTCCCGCGAGACCCTCCACAGATCCCCCGCATACGAGAACACGATCTGCGTCGCATTGACGGTCGGACTGCGCATCATCAGCGGTTTCTCGCCCTGCGCCAAACAGCCGATCGCCAGCCACATAAGCGTCATCGTCGCCAATGCCGCGCGTTTAAAACAGTTCACGAAAATACCCTTTCCTGCAAGCCCCTGCACTATCGCGCACTATCTGGCAGATTCGCGAAAGGTCGTGGAAGATCCTCTGCATTAAATTTCAATTCGGCAGGGATTGGAGGGGAAGAAGACGAATAGTTTCCATGCCTACCCGTGCCACGATGCCACAAAAGGCAGGCGGGGTGGAAAATTTTCAAAGGAGACTTCCTTGGTACATAATGTGACCCTCATTCGGGGCGATGGGACGGGGCCGGAACTGGTCGCCGCCGCCAAAAAAGTATTGGACGCGACCGGAGTCGACTTCAACTGGGACATCGTCGAGGCGGGCGTAGACATCTTCGAGACAGCAGGGACGCCGCTGCCGCAGAACGTTCTGGACAGCATCCGCAAGAACAAGGTCGCGCTGAAAGGCCCGATTACCACCCCGATCGGCACGGGCTTTCGCTCGGTGAACGTCGCGCTCCGCAAGGAACTCGACCTCTATGCCTGTATCCGGCCCTGCAAATACTATCCCGGAATCCGCTCCAAGTACCAGGATGTCGATCTCGTCATCGTGCGTGAGAACACCGAAGACCTCTATGCGGGCGTCGAGTACGATGTCTTTACTCCGGAAGCCAAGCAGATCATCGACATGGCGGGCGGCAAGATCCGGGAGGACTCCGCGATCTCCATCAAGCCGATCTCGATCACCGGATCGCGGCGTATCATCAAGGCGGCATTCGAATATGCGCGCGCCAACGGCCGCAAAAAGATCAGCGCTGTAGCAAAAGCCAATATCATGAAGTACACCGACGGGCTGTTCTTCAAGGTCGGGCAGGAAGTGGCGAAAGAGTATCCGGACATCGAGTATCAGGAAGTCCTCGTGGACAACATGTGCATGCAGCTGGTCCAAAAGCCGGAGCTGTACGACGTGCTAGTTCTCCCGAACCTTTACGGCGACATCCTCTCAGACCTTTGCGCCGGACTGGTCGGCGGTCTGGGCGTGGCGCCCGGCGCGAACTTCGGCACGGAAATCGCGCTGTTCGAACCGACACACGGCTCCGCGCCGAAGTACAAGGGCCAGAACAAGGTCAATCCGACCGCGCTCATCCTTTCCGGCATGCTGATGCTGCGCCATTTGAAAGAGGTGGACGCCGCGGATCGCC
>JAYTGR010000407.1:0-1814 GCA_043733205.1 Chthonomonadaceae bacterium | reverse complement strand
AGTATCTGTTCTACAAGAAGCACTATCGCGCGACGACGCCCTGGCTGGTGCGGCCTTTGATTCCGATCGGGATCGGCCTGCGGGCGACCGGACAGATGGTCCGCTATCGCCTGCTCTACTGGCGCAGGCGTCTCACCGGACAGCAGGCGCCTCCGAAACGCAAATAGCCACTCACCGATTCAGAAGGAACCATATGAGCCGTTTCGACAAACCACGATCTTCCCCGCCAGGTGCGAACAACGGTCTGCACCTACCGGAACCGGAAACCGTCCTTCGCGATCCCCGCGCGCTGATCCAGCCGGACTGGCTCGCGCTGATTCTGCTCGCCGCCGTTATCGTGTTCGCGCCGCTGTGGGCCGGTTCATTTACCAATATGCCGCAGTCCGGCCTCTACCCGACCGGCAGTCCGTTCCTCTTTCTGGGCTCCGGCGGAATGCCGATCGCCCTGGCCCTGGTGGCACTGGCGGGAGCCGTAACCGCCCTGCGGGAGTGGATTCGTCCGGTCGCCATAGGAGCAGTTCCAGGACTGGCAGGCGCCTGTGTCCTGATGAGCGGGTGGGCGGCGCTGTCGCTGGTACGCAGTTTCACTCCGGCCCTCAGTCTCAATACGCTGGCCGTCCTGCTGGGTGTGCTGATGCTCGGAGGACTGGTCTCCCGCCTGGCGCGCGACCGCAGCGCGCTGTTCGCCCTGCTGGGAGCCGTTCTGATCGGGGGTACACTGGTCGCCACGTTCGGCCTGCGGGAGTACATCGAAGCCTTCAAAACCGGAGATCTGGCCCATCGGACCTTCTCCAGTTTCGCCAACCCGGACTTTCTGGCGGGCTACCTGCTGCTGGTGCTTCCGATCACTCTGGCGGCGTTCGTTACGGCGCGCGAGCGGATGCTGCGCCTCCTCCTCGGAATCGGACTGCTGTGTCAGAGCGCCTGCCTGCTGCTGACAGGCTCACGATCCGGGGTCGCGATGCTGGTGGTCACGCTGGCCGTCTGGCTGACATCGGTCGCCTTTACGGGCGCGCTGCGCCGTCAGGGACGCGCGGTCGCAATGGGACTGGGCGTCTTCGCCCTCGGCGCCCTGCTGGGTCTCGCACCCACGCTGGCGCGGTTCGGCACCGTGAACGTCAAAGACCGACAGACCGGGCAGGTCACACAGCAGCGTGTTACCGAGGCACAGGGCAACTCAGGGCAGTTCCGATGGTGGACGTGGGAGGGCACTGTCCACATGGCGCTGGCCAATCCCCTGCTCGGCACCGGCATCGGCACCTACGAGGTCGCCTACCCGCGCTATGCCGAAACAGCCTTCACACTGCATGCCCACAACGGCTACCTGCAGTGGCTGGCGGAGACCGGGATTCCGGGCGGTTTCTTTCTGCTCGCCGCGCTTGCCGCCGCCACCGCCTTCGCCACCCATACCCTCCGCCTGCAGCGCATCCGGTCGGCAGCGGACATAGCAGAGGAGACCTCCGACAACGCCCTGTTCGGAGACAAGTCCGTTCTGCTGGCAGGAATGCTGGCAGGCGTCCTGGCAGCGCTGCTGCACAACCTCTTCGATTCGGATTTCTATCTGGTCGGCACTGCCGTCAATTTCGCCGCCGTGATCGGCCTGATGGTCGGCCTGTCCCGGGATCTCGCGCCCCTCGGCACGCAGACACCGCGTCCGCTCGGCCGGGAGCTGCTCGCGTGTACACTCATTCTGGCCGTATTCCTCTTATGGCGCAGTTCGGCATCCCTGAGCGTGCGTACTCATATTGCCGCAGGCCTGGAGGCATCCACGCCGGAGACGATAGAGAAGGCGGCAGAGGCCTATCGCGCCGCAG
>JAYTGR010000406.1:0-5366 GCA_043733205.1 Chthonomonadaceae bacterium | reverse complement strand
TCGAGCGACATGGCGCGCACCTGGCCCATCAGTTCCGTCGTCAGTTCCATCGCCAGTTTCAGGTTGCGCTCTTTGCCCTCTTCTCCGAGGCGCGGAATCGCGCCGAGCGTGAGCTTCAGCCCCGTCAGATTCTGTCCGATCTCGTCGTGGAGTTCACGTGCGATATGGGTGCGTTCGGCTTCCTGTACCTCGACAAGCCGGCGGGAGAGCGCCTGGAGTTCCTGGTTGCGTTTCGCCATCGCCTCGCGCACGGCAGCATCCCGCAGGTTCCGGAGGCTCTCCTCTTCGCTCCGTTTGCGCTCGGTGATGTCACGAGCGATGGTGGAGAAAAACTGCGGTTCGCCCTCCGCGTTACGATGGACCTGGATCATCTGCAGCATCGGTATTTTGCGCCCATCCGCCGCCTGAATGATCGTTTCGCCCATCCAGATGCCGTCCCGCTGCGCCGTCGGCATGCCGACATTGAGAATGAGACTCGCAGCCGACGGCATGTATCGGTCGCGAATGTCGTGGTTTTTGACTTCCGCTTCGGTCAGATTGAGAATGTCGCGGCCTGTGCGGTTCAGATAGAGCAGGCTTCCCTTCATATCCGCGACGGCCACATAGTCGGGAGTGGCTTCCAGAATCTCCAGCAGGCGCGTGCGCTCCTGCTCGGCCTCTTTGCGCTCCGTGATATCCTGCACAGTGCCCCACATGGCGCAGACCTGGCCAGCGTCGTCACGGCGGGACTCTCCAATCACCTGGAGAATGCGCGACGAACCTTCCGACAGCACAATGCAAAGCTCGAATTCGTACGGCTGGCCGGTCTCCTTAGCCTGCGCTACGATCTGTGCCCAGCGGTCCCGATCGTCCGGATGTATCTGCTGAAGATGCTGGTCCATGGTCGGCGGCGGACCACCCGGCAGCATTCCGAAAATTCGGAAGGTCTCGTCGGACCACTTGGTTGGCCCCCCGCGAGGGTCGAATTCCCAGTTGCCGATTCGGGCCATCTTTTGTGCGGCGTTCAGGCGGTCTTCACTCCGCTGAACCGCTTCCAGCGCCTGCTTCTGCTCCTGGACATCGATACAGGAGCCGATATAACCCAGGAAAGTGCCGTCCTGCGCGAAGCGGGGCGAACCGGTCTCCAGAACCCAGCCGTACGTCCCCCCGGCGCGGCACAGCCGGTACTCCATACGGTACTCCGAGCGCGTCTCCCAGGCCGTCGTGACCACCACTCGGCAGGGAGCCAGATCCTCCGGGTGCAGGCCCTCCACCCATCCGAAATCCAGCTCGCGTTCCAGGGATCGGCCTGTGTAGCGCAGCCACTGCCGATTAAAATAGGTCGCTTTCCCGGCGGCATCCGCCATCCAGATAAGAACGGGGGCGCTGTCTGCCAGCGCGCGGAAACGTTCTTCGCTTTCCCGCAGGTCTTCCTCCGTGCGCACACGGTCGGTGATATCCTGTAAAATACCCAGACTGCCGAAGACGCGGCCCGTCTCGTCACGCCGTGGAATAGACGCATCGCTGACCCAGCGTATCTCTCCGCTCGGGGTAAGATACTGATAGTCGGCGGTCCAGTAGTCGTGTTGGCCCGCGCGGAAGCGTCTGTCCACGTCCTTGGTATCCTGTCCTTCGAGAGTGCCGCGCAGCCGGACCCGCTGTGTGATGCGCCCCCAGAGCGCCGGAGTCACCTCTTCCACCGAATAACCCATGATTCGTTCGATCTGTCGGTCGATATAAGTATAGCGTTCGGTATCCGCATCGTATTCGTAAACAGCGCCCTCGGCTCCTGCGATCGCCTTATGATAGCGCGATTCGCTCTCCTGAAGAGCCTTTTCCGTATTTTTGCGCTCGGAAATATCCCTTCCGATCAGAGAGATGTACTGCTCTCCGGTCGGAGAGCGGTGCCCGATCAATACTTGAGAAAGCGGAATATACCGTCCGTCGGGATGAATAAAGGCGGTCTCCCCACTCCACATCCCCCTTTTCAGCGCGGTGGGAACGCCTTCTTCCAACAGCAGACGGACAGCCCATTCGGGCTGAAAGTCGGTAATACGGCGTTTGCCGTCGTTCGCAGTCGCCGTATAGAGCGAGCGCAGAGCCATGTTGGCATAGGTGATGTTGCCTTCGACATCGGCGGTGCAGACATAATCGGAAGTCTCTTCGAGGATGGCGACCAGGCGATCCTGCGCGTTTTCGGCCTCTTCCTGCATCTGCTGCAGCAGCAGGTTCTCGCGATGAAAGCTTTCGAGCTGGGCGGCGCGCTGTTCCGCTTCCCGCGTTCGCGCCCGCAGCTCGATCTCGGTAATGACGGATGCAGCGAGATCGGTCAAGGTCTCGACCTCGGAGAGAGTCCATTCCCGGGGGCTGCCATCGACCACAGCGAACGACCCGAGTACGTACCCACTGGAGGTGACGATGGGAATACCACAATAGGCCATGACGCCCAGTTCATGTATCGCGGGATTCGCGCTCACGAGCGGATCCTCTAATGCATTCGTAACGATGAACGGCTTGCCCGTATAGACGACGTGCTTGCAGAAGGAGTGGGAGAGTGGGGTTTCGCACAGCGCTGCCCACGGGTCGGGCAGGCCAAGTGCGCTCTTAAAAAACTGCCGGGTGGGCGTTACCAGGGAGACAAGCGCAACCGGGGCATTCAACAGGCGGCTGGCGAGACGTGTCAGTCGGTCGAAAGCATCCTCTGCTGCGCTGTCGAGCAGACCGGACTCTTCCAGAGCCGTCAATCGCTCTCGATCGGTGAGAGGATCAAACTTTTCGGTGAGGGAATCGAGCGTTTCCATATCCCATATCATACCATTTTACCGAACGGAATTAAACGCAGGCGAGCCGTGATTTATATGGATACTCCGTTTGACTGCATCCGTGAAAATAGTTGATCGGCGTGCAGGCCGAAAATGAACTCTTCGCCTCGCAATGCGTCTGTGCCTTTAGTAAATACACCGACTGCTGCTGGGACAGATTCTCCTCTGTCCGGTCGAAAAGGACAATGCAGACATGAACTGGAAATACCTCACCGTCGGTCTGTTCGGACTGGTCGCATTGGCTCCCATCGGTGCCGCCAATGCGCAGTCGAGCGCAGCGCTGAAACCGGCAGAGATCGATCATCTGGTGCGGGCGGAGTGGCAAAAAGAAGGGGTCGTTCCGGCGGCCCCGGCGGACGATGCCCGCTACCTGCGCCGGATCTATCTCGACATTACCGGCACGATCCCGCCTCCGGAAGTCGTGAGCGAGTTTCTGGCGGACAGGACGCCGGACAGGCGGGCCAAAGCGGTCGACCGCCTGCTCGACAGTCCGGGCTATGTCGCCAACTGGACCAACTACTGGGACCGCACTTTGATGTTCGGCCGCGCAGAGCAGGCCCGCATGGTGGACAAAGGCGCGTTTCGGCTCTGGCTGAGCGCTCAGTTCGACAAAAACACGCCCTGGAACAAGTTCGTCTACGATCTCATCACGGCCACCGGCCAGAACAGTTCGGGGGGCGACTACAAGCAGATGCGGCTCGGCCTGGTGCCCGCCAGCACGACCGATGCGGACGGTCACCAGATCAACGGCGCGACCAACTGGGTGCTGCGCTACAACGGCAAACCCGAAGACCTGTCCGGCACCGCCTCGAAGATTTTCCTGGGCGTCCAGATCCAGTGCGCGCAGTGCCACGATCATAAGACCGAGAAGTGGAAGCAGACCGATTTCCGCTCCTTCACCGCCTGTTTCGTCAACACCCGCCCGAAGCCCGTCAACCCGGAGGGCTACAAGGACAAGATGGTAAAGGACTATCGCATGGAGCTGACGGACGTCAATCGGCCCTTCATGCCCCGTGGCAAGAAGGTCAGCGATGCAGCGGTCTATGCGGCGGCCAAGCCGGCTGCGCTGGACGGCACCGACTTCTCGGATACCTCCAACCGCCGCCAGGCCCTTGCCGCCTGGATGACCGCGAAAGAGAATCCCTGGTTCGCCGAAGCGATCGTCAACCGGATGTGGTCGCACTTCCTGGGGCGCGGCTTCGTGGAGCCGATCGACGATTTCCGTCCGTCGAATCCCACCATCATGCCGGACCTGATGGCCCGCCTCTCCGACGACTTCGTGAACAGCGGTTACGACATGAAACACCTGATTCGCACGATCTGCGCCACGCAGGTCTATCAGCTCTCTTCGGGGATAGCGGGCAAAACCGATCCGGACAATACGCTCTGGGCGCGGTTTCGGCTGAAGCCGATGGGGCCGACCCAGCTGGTGGACTCCCTGGTGCAGGCGACCAATACCAAGCCTGTTCTGGAGAAGATGGGGAACGGCAATCTGGATGCGATCAAACTCAACGTCGAACGGCAGTTCTCCTTCCTGTTCGATGTCGATGAGGAGTTCGAGCAGAAAGACTTCGAAGGCACCATTCCGCAGGCCCTGCTGATGCTGAACGGCGGAATCGTCAACACTTCGGTGACGCCGATCCCCGGCACCGCGCTCGCCGACACGCTCACGATGCCCGGCAGCGACGTTCAGAAGATCGAAGCCCTCTATCTGCGGACGCTCTCCCGCAAGCCGACCGCTTCGGAGCTGACGAAGTGGACGCAGTTCCTGGCCGCGCCGCGTGAGATGGTGGCCGACAGCGGTTCGCCCCAGGCCGGTCCGCGTCAGCCGATGCGTCCGAACGGCAGACCTGCCAATGGCGGCGCCGGCAAACCTGCCAACGGCCAGGGCAAAAAGGGCATGCAGTCCAACACCGGGTTCAACCCGCTGGCCCGCGCTTCCAGCCGCATCGACCCGGCGTTCAGGACAGAAAAAGGACAGGCTTACGAAGACATGTTCTGGGCGCTGCTAAACTCCAGCGAGTTCCTGTTCAATCACTAAATCCAGCGCATCGCGTCTCTCGGGGCGGAAAATCCGCCCCAGACATCCCGTATAAACAGCCTTGCCGAGGGTCGATGAACGGCCCGCTAAGACGGAGCAGCCACGATCATGAATACGAAATCGAACGTTGTCAGTGAAGAAGAGAAAGAGTTTCTGGAGGACCTTGAAGAGGAGCGGATCCGCGAAGAGAACGGCGGCTCCTGCCCTGGGCCGGTCGATTCGTTCGCGACCCCGGCGCTCGACCGGCGCGGCTTCGTTAAAGTCGGCCTCGGCGGCATGCTGAGCCTGATGATGGCGCAGTGGCTCGATCCCCGCGCCGCCCATGCCGCACAGCAGGCCGGCGCACCCCCGAAGAAGGCCAAAGCCTGCATCCTGCTCTGGATGAACGGCGGACCCAGCCACCTCGACACCTGGGATCCGAAACCGGGCGCTGTGACGGGAGGGCCGCTCAAATCGATCAAGACGCGCGCCAGCGGCGTCGAGATCAGCGAGCACATGCCGCAGATCGCGGATGTGGCGAACCA
>JAYTGR010000405.1:0-5372 GCA_043733205.1 Chthonomonadaceae bacterium | reverse complement strand
TTTGCGGTCTTTTCGGAATCGGGAGTTGTCTCTTTGATGGTGCCGTCTTCCGTCGGGACAACGTCGGTCTCTTTGGGCACGATCCGGTAGATATTGTCTTCGAACTTCCAGGTGATCGGCAGTCCGGTCGATTTCACCAGGGTGTCGAGCACGGTCTTGAACGGAATATCGTGCAGATGAACCGAGACTTCGGAGTTCTTCAGCGACGGGTCGAGGAAGTAGTTGGCGTTGATATGGCCGAAGAGCAGTTTCAGAGCCGAATAGAGGTTGGTGCTCTCCAGGTCCAAAGAGACTTTCTTCATGGTCGGGTCGTTGGCATCGGCCGCCGGCGGGACGGTCGTGTCCTGGGCGCGTGCGCCGCCGGGCAGAGCCAGCAGACCCAACGCGGTCAGCGACAGAGTCGCCAGACCCAGTTTGCTAAATTGAAGTGACATCGGTTTTCCTCCTCCGAGAAAGGCTGTATGGCTGCGGAAATGCGGTGCATATCCAAAACAGATTTGCATCCGGCTCTGTTTTTACACCTATGTATCAGGCCGCTGGTGTACCAGCGCTTGAGATATTCTTAAGACGTGTGCCGCAGTGAATCGGTTACATTAGCGTCACTTGACGACAAGTATACCCCTGCCGCCCGTGTTCTGTCTCTTGTCGGCGAATTTTTTTGCCGACAGGGTGCAGCGCTGTTAGTCGCCGCCGCCCGGGGGACGCAGACTGCCTCCGGGAGCTCCGCCAGCGCCTTTTTGAATCGGCCCGCCCGAACCCGGTCCGCCTCCGCCGCTCCCTGGAAAGCCCCGACTGCCTCCCGGTGCCCCGGCGCTCTGCCCACCCAGCGGCACGTCGCTCAGGGGAATTTCCTGCGTAAAGGTCGCGAGGCCCTCGGTGCTCCGGAGCACTACGGTCTCTCCTTTTATAGAGACGACTCGATAGGTGCGTTTGGTTTGCCCGCCTGCAATAGGAAGTTCGACGCTGCTGCCCGGCTTGACGATCACGGGGTCGCCCTGCGGCATTTCGAGGATCGCGTAGATGCCGTCTCCGCTCATGATCCCGGAGACCCGCGCGACGGCCTCTTCCCGTACTTCGTAGGGTTTGACCGGGATCGGAGCTACTTCCGGCGGCGCCAGACGAATCGGCTCCAGTTCGTTGAACACATAGGGGGGAGGCGGAATGACGGTCCATGTAATATAGAAGGGATCGAAGCCTTTCCGATTGGGAATCGCCTTGGCCGTCGATTTGGGCGGTCCTGCAGACGCAGCGCCCTTACCGTTCCCAAAGACGCCTCCAGGCCTGCCGACACCGGGGCCGCCTGGACGCGCAGGATTTCCTGCCGCCGGACCTCCGAAACCGCCCTGGCCTGCAGGCCGGGCCGTCTGACCGGGCCGCACCGGAGGCCGTCCGGGTCCGGCCGGGCTGCCCTGGCCTACGGTCGTCACCTGAATACGGTCCGAGGAATTTCCTGGGCTGTGCAGCAGCCAGGCGGCCGTGCCGCTCAGAGCGGCGCAGGCTGCGATACCGGAGATTGTCAGTATATTATTTCGTCTGTTCATACCGTTTTCCCTCTGTGGCCAGAAGGCCACCCTTCTCTACCCGCCTGGTCCGACCATGCTTTTACCGCCCCGCCCCGCGCTGCCGGGCATGCCGCCGCCGCTGCCGGGCATACCGCCAAATCCAGCAGGTCCAGACGGAGCGGCTGCGCCGGCTCCGCCGCTGATGATCGGGTCCGGCAGCGGCGGTGCAGCCGGGGGAATCACATAGAGCGCCATATCGTAGCTCATGCTCAGAAGAGGACTCTGGCCCGTCAGTGCGACCCCATCGACGACCGGCATCCCGAAACCGCGCATGCTGTTGAAGCGCCGCAGATGAAGCATTGCCGAATCGAAGGTCTTGGCGATCACCGTGACATGCCAGGGTTTGGTCTGAGGAAACGTGATGGCAGTCAGTTTCGAAATCTCGTTCGGGTCGGTGCTGAACGAATCGATCGGGAAGTCCTGACCGAAGTCACGCACGATCCCTTCGCGCTCATGGGCATCGTACCACTTCTTGACCTTCACGCCCCATACGGTCGGCAGATCGCGGATCCCGTAGAGTTTGCCGTCGCTGTACATGCCGCCGAACTCGTAGAGGTTGATCAGGTTCGAGCTTTTCTGGGTGGGCGAGAACGCGATACGCGGCATATAGCGCGCCTGGTTGATCGCCCAGGCTGCTTTGATGACACTGGTCTCATGCTTGGCCTTTACCAGATCCTTTTTATGACCTTTGACCTTCTCATCCGTGCCGCCAGCGTTCACGGCGGCGTCTGTAGCCGCTATCGAGGCGGCGATGTCTTCGTTTTTCGGCTTGATAAGCACAAAAAAGAGGATAAGCGACATTACCAGCGCGGTCACGACACCGATGATATTGATATGCAACGCGGTTAATTTCGACATCGTTTTCCCCTAATCCCCGGTTCTGCCCGATCCTGATGACGTCGGTGCGCCCGACGAACCGCCGCCGAAACTGGCTGGGCCAGCGGCCGGAGCTGCGCCTGCAGTCCACACCGGGGTAGCGATACCGTCTGCAAGCGGTTTTTTCAGGACGATGGAGGCCGCAAAGTTGATACCGGGCCGATTTTCGATGATGCCGGGCCCGACTGCATCGGCCGCCGCTCCGCTGCGCGCTCCGCCGCCGCTGGGACCGCCGCCGGGACTGCCTGCACCGAATTTGGACGCGCCGGCAACTGCAAAGCCGCCGCTGCCACCGCCGCTGCCGCTAAAGCCACCGCTGCCGCCGAAGCCGCCGCTCTGGCCTCTCCCGCCTGCTGCGGGGCTGTCCTTGGGAGGATAAGGATGATCCGGCAGACTGAAAGAGACGTTGTCGAACGGCAGAGAAGCGTCCGGTCCGGCATAGTTGTTGCGAAGATACTGCCACCAGCGCACGATGTCTTCTTCGGTCTTGGCAAACCCGGTGAAACTCACGACTTTGCGGGCCTTGTCGAAGGACATGCTCTTCAGCAGAATATTGTTGGCGGTGACATCGCGCATGGTCTCGAAGGCGGCAGGCCAGGAATCGTTGTACTTCTGAGCGCTGGCGATGAAGACCTGACGCCGCTCGATCTCGGCACGCGCCGCCTTCTCATTGGTGATATCTTTTTCCACAGCCTGGAACTGAGTACGGTAATCCTCAGCGGTCGCCTGTGTGGCCTTATCATCGTTAAGGGTTTTGTTGAGTGTTACGAACCACAGCAGAAAGGCGCCCAGCGCGGCCGCGACGATCGCGGCCCAGAAAACGGCGAGTTTGACTTTCTTCTGTTTGTCGTAGATATAGGGCGGCAGCAGGTTGATGCGTAGCATCGGCGTCGTCTCCCTTGCAGCGAAAATGCCGGGGGCTGGCGCGCGGTGGTCCCGCGCGTCATTCCCTGCATTTCGGCTTCATTTCTTTTTCTTTTTGGCGGCGGCAGGCACGAAGATCAGTTCGCGCGCTCCCAGCCCGATGCTGATTGGAAACAGTGAAGCGACCTCTTCCAGATGCTCCCGCGTGTAGTTCTTGGACGTGACCTGAACATTCTGGAGGGGATCGGCGATGCGGGTGGGAATGCCGAGCTCCTGCTCCAGGAAGGGTGCCAGGTTCTTCAGACGGGCGGTTCCGCCCACGAGCAGAATCTCATGAATCTGCGCGTCCTGCGAGCGTCCGCGATAGTAGTCGAGCGAGCGGCGCAGCTCCTGCGAAATCTCTGCCAGGATCGGGGCCATGGCATTGAAAACATTGATCCGCAGCTGATCCCGATAAGGGTCGCCAGCGGACGAGACAGTCCCTGCAGGCACGGGCAGGTTGGGATCGGGCGCAGGCTGTGTCGGCGCTGCGAACGGATCGGGCGCTGGCTGCCCTGGAGCCTCGAAGGGCGCGGGCGTAAAGTACTCCGGCTGCCCGAAGGTCGGAGAGGCGACGGGCTGCTCTTCGGCTCCCGGCGTCGCGAAGTCGAAAGGCATACGGCCGGACGGCGAGTTGGACGGTTCTGCTGCAGGCGCGGGTGTATTTGCGGCTTCGACCCCGCCTCCGAATATCACCCCGCCTGGCTGGAAGAAGGGCGAGGGAGCCGCTTCGGCCTGCGGAGCAGGATCGGCTGCGCCCGGCACTCCGAAATCGTAGAAGCCGCCGAAGCCTGCATCGGGAGCGCCGAACTGCGGAGAAGACGCCTGACCTAGAATCACCTCGCCTACATCGCACTTGTACTTTTCGGCGGTCGCATTGTCCACCTGAAGGGCGTCTGCAATGGCGCGGGTCAGCGCGTCGCCGCCGAGCGGCAGGGTGCGCGGAAAGGTGAGCAGTTTGTCGCGGAAGACGCCCACATCGGTATTGGCCGCACCGATATTGACGATGGCGACCGTATGCCCCGGCTGCTGTGCGAGCTGAGGGCCGAGATCGAGCAGGGTGCGTCCGGCGGCCAGGGGCTCGACGTCGATCGCTTTCGGCTTGAGGCCTGCAGCGAACAGCATCTCGACATGACGATCTACCATGTCCTGCTGCGCCACGGCGAGCAGCACATCCATGTTCTGGCCCTCGGCGTAGCCCTCCGGGCGGTCGATCGTCTGATAGTCCATGATGACTTCGTTGGCGGCGAACGGCACCTGCCGCTCCACTTCGTACTTCATCGTCTCCGCCAGCTCTGCGGCACTCATCTGCGGAAGGTCGATGACGCGTACGACGACTGCCGACTGCCCGCCGACGGAGCTGACACAGTCTGTCGTGCGAATGCCCGACTGCTTGAGCAGGTTCTTGACCGCCTGGCCCAGAAGCTGGGCATCGACGATCAGGCTGTTTTCGTAGGCTTCCGGCGGCGTAGGCCCGACGCCCAGGGCGACGACTTCGACCCCGGCTCCGGATTTACGCAGTTCGGCCACTTTAATCTGGCTGGAACCGATGTCCAGACCGACGTATGATCCACCCGCCATGTATCTAACCTCTGATGACTGCCGCCTGGTTTTTGCAGCGGCTTGTCCGTGATAGAATCGCTGTTCCGGTGTCCGCGTTCTCCACTCCGATAGGGACGAGAGCAGACTCGTCTTTCGTGCAATGAAAGGGTGCAGAGAGTGAAGCGGCGAGACACTGGCAAGCATTGTAACATTTTTGCCCCTGCCTGTCAACAGTTCGAGCGGCATCCCGGCAGATTTTTCGCCGTTTGCTCCGCCGCCTGTCGCATACCTCTCCCTCGTCCTGCTCTTTTTGTTGCATAAACTCTCTGAGGGGTTCATTCATCCCGTTGGCGGAGGAGGAGAGCGATCGCAAAAAAAGCTCCCTCCCTCGTGTTCGAGGGAAGGAGCGGGATGAACTCACCCGTTCTTAACTCATCTGATATTTGATGAAGCCGCCGACCCGTGCCAGCACCTGATCGGGAGTTATCG
>JAYTGR010000404.1:0-5374 GCA_043733205.1 Chthonomonadaceae bacterium | reverse complement strand
GACTGGCCAGATCGATGCTTTCGATTTTGTCCATGTTGATCAGGCGATTGGCCTGCGTTAGAATCCACATAGCGCGCTCCATTTCTGTGCGGGAAGGGAAGACGGACAAGGCTTACCGGGATCAGTCGCGGGACTTGGCCTGCAGGGTCGCGGCCTGGTTGGGGTCGCCGATATGCAGGGTGTCGTAGGCCTGCTGAGACGATGTGAAGGGGCCCATGCCCTGGAAACCGTGCCAGTCGCCCTGGGTATGAATGGGGTTGGACAGGCCGGTCTCGCTCTCTCGTTTGGCGATATAGGCGTCCATACAGCTTTGCAGATGGGCGACGACTTCGGGCAGAGCTTCTGCGAGATTGTTGTCTTCGTGCGGGTCCTCCACAAGATTGTAGAGCTCGACTGCCGGTTTGAAGTGGAAGTCCGGCTCCAGCGCCAGGATCAGTTTCCATTCGGGGGTGCGCCAGCCGTGTTTGCGCATCCAGGTACACTCCGTGATATAGAACGCGCTGTCGTTCGAAGCGGCTGTGCCGTGCGCCATGGGCAGCAGGCTTTTGCCGTCGAATTTTGCGCCTTCGGGCGTGATACCGGCCAGTTCCAGGAGCGTCGGGACGAGATCCTTGTGCTGACTGAACCCGGTGACGCGTTTGCCGGCAGGCACTTTGCCGGGATAGCGGATGATCAGCGGCACATGCAGGGTCACATCGTAGATGCCGTGGTGGTCGAACCAGCAGTCGTGATCGTAGAGAGTCTCGCCGTGGTCGCCATTCAGTACGACAATCGTCTCCTCGGTGATCCCATGGGCTTCCAGTGCGGCAAAAATCGTCTGGATGCAGGAGTCCATGTAGGCGACGGCTCCGTCGTACTGCGCGATCATATAGTCTTTGTCGGAGATGCCGGGCGGCATCCAGGCGGCGAAGAAATCGCGGAACGGCTTGAAAGCCATGACCGGATCCATCGACCGGTTGGCGGGGTCGCTCTCGTTGCCGTGATAGAACATACGCTCGAAGGGCGCGGGCGGCAGGTAAGGCGCGTGGGGATCCATGTGCCGCAGAAACAGGAAGAACGGCTTGTCGTCTGCGACCAGTCGGTCCAGTTCGGGCATCGTAACATCGTTGAGGTTCTGGGCTTTCGGGCTGCGCCCCTCGTTCCAGGTGCCCCAGCCGGGGTAGTCGAGGTACTTGTCGAAACCGCGCGCACTCGGGTTGCCGCTGAACCCGACGCAGGTGGTGTTGTAGCCCACCGCGCTCAGCATCTCCGCGAGTGTCGGCACTTCCGGCCGCAGCGGACCTTTATGACGCAGGGCCACAACCTGATTGGTGAAGCAGTCGGTTCCGGTCAGCATCGAGGCGTAGGCGCTCGTCGTCGGGATGTGGGCGCTGTAGTTGCGCTCGAACAGCGTGCCTCCCTGCGCAAAGAGATCGATATGGGGAGTTGTCTGACGGAGATATCCGTAACAGCTCATATGATCTGCAAGCAGGGAATCGATGGCGAAAAGTACGATATTAGGGTGTTTCTCAGGCATCAGAGCCTCCAGGAATGGTTTGTCGAGAAGACAGTTCGACAAGTCTCCTATCCACTCCTGCCGCAGAGGTCTCTTATTTCCTGAATGAAACCCTATTACAGCCTCTCCGTATCACATAGTTGGAACACTTTCAGTTTCCAACACTATCTCAGGAGAACATCATGGCGTATTCAGCCGAAATCAGTCGGGTCAATCCGAGCTGTTTCTTATTTCTCATCGATCAGTCGAAGTCGATGGAAGACCCGTTTGGCGGCGGCGTGGGCAAAAAGAAATCCGACGGTCTGGCCGACGCTCTGAACCGCCTGCTGCAGAACCTCGTCATCAAATGCGCCAAGGGCGAAGGCATCAACGACTACTATGTCGTCGGCGTGATCGGCTACGGCGCGCGGACCGGCCCCGCGTTCAGCGGGCCTTTAGTCGGTCAGCATCTCGTTCCCATCAGTGAAGTGGCGAACTCGCCGACCCGCGTCGAAGAGCGCACCAAGAAAATCGACGACGGCGCAGGCGGACTGATCGACCAGACGGTGAAGTTCCCGGTCTGGCTGGAGCCGGTCGCCGACAGCGGCACGCCGATGGCGGAAGCGTTCTCGCTGGCGCACAAGGTGCTGCAGGGCTGGATCACCGCGCACCCGGAGTCCTATCCGCCCATCGTCATCAATATCACGGACGGGGAGTACAACGTCGATCCGACGCAGGAGGCGACGCTCCTGACTTCGCTCACCTCGACGGACGGCAATGTCCTGCTCTTCAACTGCCACATCTCTGGCCTGACCTCCGCGCCCGTCGTCTTTCCGAACACCGACGCCGGTCTGCCGGACGAGTGGGCGCGCAAACTGTTCGCACTCTCGTCCCCTCTGCCAGACAACATCAGCGCCTCGGCGCAGGCCGAAGGCTATCCCATCGGGCCAGGCGCGCGGGGCTTCGCTTTCAATGCCGATCTGGTGGAACTGATCCGCTTTCTGGACATCGGCACTCGGCCGAGCAATCTGCGCTGAGGAAGAGAGACTAGCGTTGAACCTGATCTCACAGGGCTTCTGGCTGCCGAAGGCGGGCAGTTCCGAAGAGGATTACGAGGATGCGATCGCCATTGGCTCCACCGCCATGGCGATCGCGGACGGCGCGACCGAGTCCTCCTTCGCGCGCGCCTGGGCGCGCGCACTGACGGAGGGCTTCGCCTGCCAGCCCCTCTCCGAAAAGCCAGACCTTACGGAGTTGATGGAGCGTGTCGGCCCGCTGCAGCAGCAGTGGCATGCGGGCATCGCCTGGGATCGGCTGCCCTGGTTTGCCGAAGACAAGGCCCGCAAGGGAGCCTTCGCCGCCCTGCTCACCCTGCGTTTCGAAGAGCCCCTCGCCACAGCGGAAAGGGAGGAGGCTGCCGAGGAACGCCGCTGGCATGCCCTCGCTATCGGCGACACCTGCCTTTTCCAGATCCGGGACGACGCGCTGCATCTCGCTTTTCCGCTCGCGGAATCGGCGGCGTTCGACAGTACGCCCCTGCTCCTCTCCTCCAATCCCGCCCGTAATCTCCAGGTATGGGACCATGCGCAGGCGCTGACCGGCAGCTTCAAAGCAGGAGACATCCTTCTCCTGATGACGGATGCTCTCGCGAAATGGTTTCTGTTGGAGATCGAAACTGGCAGCAGACCCTGGCATACGCTCTGCGCTTTGACCGAGCAGGCCGAATTCGCGGAACTGACGGTGACCCTGCGCGCGGCCCATCGGCTGAAGAACGACGATACGTCTCTGATCTGTATAAAAGAGACATCCGTCGTATCGCCTGTAAAACCGGACATGGAACCGGCATTCGGCTCCGAGGCGCATGCGGCCGGGGTGCCGCACGATTCACTGCCGGACGCGATGGCGCCGACGCCCGACATGGCCCCGCAGGAACACCCGGCAGAGTGGGAAGAGATTCATGAAGCGGGAAGGATGCGCGCACCCGCCTCTCTCTCGGAAGAGCGTCATCGCGTGCTCGAAGAGGAGGCTGTATGAACTGGCCTCCCGCTTCCGACTATCAGGACGCGATTCAAAATCCAAAGACCTGCTTCAGCGACATCGAGCTGAAGGCAGGCACGGTGGCAGTCAACAAGATCGGACTGCCGCGCGTCGCGTCCGGTAATTTTGCCAGTGTCTACGAGATGAAGACCGGTGCGCAGCGCTGGGCAGTGCGCTGTTTTCTGCGTCAGGGCGAGGATCAGCAGAATCGGTATGCGCTGCTCAGCCTCTGTCTCTCCACACTTACGATTGCCGGTCTGGTGGAGTTCAGCTACCAGCACGAAGGCATCCGGGTACGGGGCAAATGGCATCCGGTGGTGAAGATGGAGTGGGTCGAAGGCGAGACACTGACGACCTACGTGCAGAAAAACCTGCATCAGCCGGAGACACTGCGCAGTCTGGCGCTGCAGTGGCGCGGCCTGATCGCCAGACTGCGCCAGAACAAGATCGCACATGCCGACCTTCAGCACGGAAATGTCATGGTCTCCCCTCAGGGGCAGCTGCGTCTGGTCGATTACGACGGTATGTTCGTCCCCAAGCTGGCGGGGCGGCGGAGTTCGGAACTTGGCCATATCAACTACCAGCACCCGAAGCGGAGCCCCGAGGACTTCGACGAGCGTCTCGACAACTTCTCCGCCATCGTGATCTATACGGCACTGATGGCACTGAGCCTGGAGCCGGGGCTATGGAAGCGTTTCGATACCGGCGAAAACATGCTCTTTACGGCTAAGGATTTCCGGCTGCCTTCGAAATCGGTTCTGCTGGAGTATCTGCACCAGCATCCCGATCCTGGCATTCGGGCGCTGGCGGAAACTCTCATCGCTGCCTGCCACGGCACGGTCGCGCAGACGCCGGACTTTCGCAGCGTCGCAGACAATCTGGCCCACGGCCCCCTGCCGGAGCGCTGGTGGCAGAACGCATCCCCCGAAGAGCTCCGCGCTCCGCCGCCTGCATCACGCGCAGCGCAGCCGCGCGTGCCGCCCATGCCGTCTCCGCGTTCGTCTGTCCCTCCCGCTCCGCCTGCGCCTCTGCCGAACTGGTATCGAGAGCCCAAAATCGACGCGCCTGTTCCTCCCCCTCTGCCCACCAGGGTGCATGCGCCGCTGGCGGGAAGCACTTCACCAGGGATTGTTTCCACACAGAAGGAGACGCAGGAGCCCAGTCCGGAGACGTTTCTGGAGCGTGTTCAGAGCTGGCACAGCTCCTCGTGCCTGCTCGTCGTCGGCGTAATGTTTGGGCTGGGAATGCTGGCGCAGGTCGCCTACGAGAAAATAGCCCCTCCCCGTCCTGTCCGACCACCCATTCATACTATCGTGAAAAGTGTAAAAGGCGCACAGACAACAAAGGCAGGCGTAAAGAAACATCCGTCCTCCCGGCACGTCAAAAAGAAGGAGGCTTCGTATCATCTTCCGTAAGGTAAACTAGTATCATGAATAACTTATTGTCTCTCCCCGTTCAGATCGACGATCCGATCAATGCCGCGATTCTCGCGGTCTCTGAAGACAGAATCCAGGGATTTCAGCCCGACCCCTTCGGGGAGATCGCTGCGCTCAGTGAAATTCCGGTCGATACCGTCATCGCTCGGGTGCGGGCGATGCTGGAGGCCGGTGTCATTCGGCGCGTGCGGCAGACCCTTATGGCGACCAATCTGGCGCAGGGGGCGCTGGTGGCGTGGCAGGTTCCGGAGGACAAGCTCAATGCCGCGTTCGACTATATGTTTCAGCAGGATCCGTTCTCCGGCCATATCGTGATCCGCTCGACGGATTCGGCGACGCCGGGTTCAAGCTATCGCCTCTGGACGACCCTCAAAGTACCGCAGGGCTTCTCGCTGGCCAAGCATGCCGAGTTTTTGCGGCAGAAGAC
>JAYTGR010000403.1:0-1828 GCA_043733205.1 Chthonomonadaceae bacterium | reverse complement strand
TGACACACTTGACCCACCGTTTCTCACTGCGATCGTACTTATAGTAGAACAGCCCCAGCGGTTCGCGGGCGCCGGGATCGTGGTCGTGGGCAAGATAGCGCTTGCCGGTCAGTACCACCGGCGGCTGCCGCTTTTCGAGGTTCGCGAGAATGAGATCGTGTGCCTGTGACCAGCTTGTGTCGATCGCATGCTGCTCCCATTTGCCCGCCGCGTTCTGTTTGAGATAGTAGACACCATAATGGTGTCCGCTGCCGAAGACGATCTCGTTCCTGCCATCCCCGTCAAAATCGTAGACCGGGGTGCCATAGCTGAGATCGCCGGGATTGCATTCCCAGTCCGGATGCCATTTCCACTTATCCGCCCGCGCATCGATCTGCTCGTACCAGCCGTGCGGGGTAATCAAGTCCACTTTGCCGTCTCCATCGACGTCGCCCCACCCTATTCCGTGGGCCGCACCCTCCTTGCCGACGACATGCTCCACCCACTCTGGGCTGGTTCCGGCCCTGCGCAGCTCGTACCAGACGACCTGTCCCCCACAGTTGGGCAGAATGCACGGAACTCCTTTGCCGAGCAGCGGCACCAGCGCCGAAGTCTCTGCACTGCCCGGTTTGGCGATCGGATGCTTCTCCCACATCTTTTCGCCCGGTCCGGGATTCTCGTTCCACCATATCTCTCCCGTGGCATAGTCGGAGGAGACGATGTCTGTCCTGCCATCTCCGTTGACGTCCACGGGAATATCGGCGAAGTCCATACGGTAACCGCTCGAATCCGGCCCGCGCCCCCAGTCGCCAATCGTTCGGAACTTATGCGGCCTCCAGTTCGGCGCTTCGTACCAGGTATCGCCGCACACGATGTCGAGTTTGCCATCCCCATCGATGTCCGCCGCGCAGGCGCACTCGAAGTCGGAATTTGCGTTGATGCTGACCTTGCGGAAAATCACCTTCGAGGGCTGTGTGCGCACGTTCGTGGCGGGCGTCTGCGCCTGAAGCGCATCCGGCAGCAGAGCCGCCGCCGCGATTCCTGCAGCGCCTCGCACCAGCGCGCGCCGAGAGAGATCGATTGCCATCCTGCTATAAATTCCCTTCTGTGGGTTTGGGGCGCGAATCAGGCCAGTACTTCGCGCATGACTTCGCCGCTTACATCCGTCAGCCGCATATTGCGTCCTGAGTAGTTGTAGGTCAGACGCTTGTGATCGAGGCCAAGGAGATGCAGTATCGTCGCGTTCAGGTCGTAGACCGTCTGCGGCTTGTCGGCTGCCCGGTGGCCGATCTCGTCGGTCGAGCCCAGAATGGTCCCGCCCTTCACGCCCGCTCCCGCCAGCCAGACGGAGAACGCGTGCGGATTGTGGTCCCGGCCCGAGCTGCCTTCCGTAAACGGCATCCTGCCGAACTCGGTATGGAAGACGACGAGCGTATCGTCCAGGAGACCGCGCTGTTTCAGGTCTTTCAGCAGACCGGCGACCGGCACATCGATTTCGCGGGCGCGCTTCTCATGATTCGCCACCATGCCGTTGTGAGCGTCCCAGCTCTGATCGAAGACTCCGCCGCCGCTGTAGAGCTGCACGAAACGGACTCCGCGTTCGACCAGACGGCGTGCCAGCAGGCACTGCCGGCCAAAGAGGGCAGTTTCGGTGTGGTTCAGCCCGTAGAGCTCCTGGGTCGCGGCGGTCTCGCGCGTCACATCGACCGCTTCTGTCGCTTCCGCCTGCATGCGGTAGGCAAGTTCGTAGGTTCGAATGCGGGCCGCAAGCTCCTGCTCGCCCGGATGCGTGCGCAGGAACTCTTCATTGAGTTTCCCCAGGAAGTCGAGCGACTCTTTCTGCTTTTCC
>JAYTGR010000402.1:0-1835 GCA_043733205.1 Chthonomonadaceae bacterium | reverse complement strand
CCTGGGCTGTGAACTTGCGCTTTCTGCTTTTGGCAAACGCTCCTCCTGAGACGGTATAGAGAGGGCATCAGCGCCTCGGAACGCCTTCCAGCCTGCGGCCACAAGACAAAAAGAAGCGCGCAGTACGAATGCCGCGCCTGGAGAAATCATGGAGATCGATACCCTGTTTCGGCACGCGCTGCAGATGTCTGTCAACGCGATTGGCGATCATGTCACGCGGGAACTGGCAGACCAGTTTCCCGACCGAGCGATCCTGTTCGGCACCGATTACTCTTTTGAACTGGAAGAGTACGTGCGCACGATGGAGTGCCGGTTCGAGGCCGACTATCGTGTGTTCCAGCGTGTCGTAACGGAGTGGGAAGGACACGGCCTCGGCGCGACCCGAGAGACTGCCAGCGGCTGGTACCGCGTGGAGTGGGAGGGACACGCGCTGGAAGTTGGCCTGCTCACCTGGTCGGACGGCAGCTGCGACCAGCGTTACCACTGGATTCTGGCTGCAAAGCAGCATATCGCGGAGAAGTTTCTATGCGCGGTCTGCGACTGGGCCGTGGAGGTGCGCGGCGAGGTGCTGGTCTTCGAAGGCGGAGGGTGGGAGAAAAACGAGGATCTGTACAAATCGATCAAGAGCGCCACTTTCGATAATCTCGTGCTGCCGACGGCGCTGAAAGAAGAGATCCAGACCGACTTTCGGCAGTTCTTCGCCTCCCGCGAGGTCTATGAACGCTACCACATTCCCTGGAAACGCGGGGTGCTCCTGCTCGGCCCGCCCGGCAACGGCAAGACCCATACGGTGAAGGCGCTGATCAATCAGCTGGGCAAACCCTGCCTCTACGTCAAGAGTTTCAAGTCGCGCAGCGGCACCGACCATCAGGCGATCCGAAGAGTCTTCAAACGGGCGCGGCAGACCACGCCCTGCCTGCTGGTTATGGAAGACCTCGACTCGCTCATCAGCGACAGCAACCGCGCCTTCTTCCTGAACGAACTGGACGGTTTTGCCGCCAATACCGGGGTCGTGGTCATTGCGACCACCAACCATCCGGAAAAGCTGGATCCGGCCATTCTGGAGCGTCCGAGCCGCTTCGACCGCAAATACACGTTCGCACTGCCTGCCCCGAACGAGCGGGAAGCGTACATAGCGCACTGGAATACGGCTCTCGAACCGGAACTCCGGCTCTCCGCCGAGGGTCTGGCCGGGATCGTCACCCTGACGGAAGGCTTTTCTTTCGCCTATCTCAAAGAGCTGTTCGTCTCCTCGATGATGCGCTGGATCGCCGATCCCCAGACGGGGCAGATGGACGCCGCCATGCGCGCCCAGGCGATCCTCCTGCGCGAACAGCTAAACCGCGAGACGCCGCCCGCACCTGAAACGCCCTCAGACGCAGACGAAGAGGAAGACGACTGAGGTCCACGCATCGAACTGCGGGGATTTCTCTCTGAAACGCGCGCTGGCTATGCAGCGTCATTCCTGTCGGAGCTTGTTTTTCTGAACCGAACGGAGTGACCTAACAGGAGACAATTATGGAGATCGGGAATCTATTTCGGGCGGCGCTGGAACTGCCTCCGAATGCTATCGGCTATCATGTGAATAAAGAGCTGTCTCAACTGTTTCCGGAGCGGGCGATCGTCTTCGGAACGGAGTACGGATTCGAACTGGAGGAGTATGTCCAGGCGATGGAGTGTCCGTTCAAGGCGGACCACAGCATCTTCGAGCATATCAAGACCAGTTGGCTTGGGCACGGCCGGGGCATTTCTCCGACGAACTCCAGCGGCTGGTACCGCGTGCAGTGGCAGGGTGAGGAGCTGGAAATCGGCCTCCTGTCATGGAACGAAGGGAG
>JAYTGR010000401.1:0-5396 GCA_043733205.1 Chthonomonadaceae bacterium | reverse complement strand
CCTGCTCGTCTGCAACCCTCAGCAGGTTGAAGCGCGCCAGCAGATCCTGTGCGCGGGCGATATTCTCCGCCTCTTCACGCCGCAGGCGTTCGGTCTGGAACAGGGCGTCGAACAGGTTTGTGCGGCGGCGCAGATAGGTTCCGATCCGCACGTTCTCCAGAACCGTCAGCTCCCCGAACAGACGGATGTTCTGGAACGTACGGGAGATGCCGCGGTGGGCAAACTGGAATGGTTTGTATCCTGCCAGGAACCGGCGGCGGCGCGGAGCGAGCACGACCGCCCAGACCGCGATGGCAGCGAAGACGATCCACTTTATGGCGGACTGCAGGCGCTGGGTTTCGGGACTGCCTACGAAGGGCACGACCGCTGTGGAGAGGATCGTGCCAATGATCCACCCGCCGCACATCGCGATCAGGACATCGCCGCTCAGACGCAGCAGCCGCTTGACAGCCGGGGTCGGCCGCTCCCCGGCGATCTGGCTGCCGCAGAAAGCCAGGGTGCCCTCCGACGGCTCGTAGACGCCGGTCAGGAGGTTGAAGAGCGTGGTCTTCCCCGCGCCATTCGGCCCGATCAGTCCGACCAGCTCTCCGCGCTGAAGCTTGATGCTGACGTCTCCAACCGCCGTCAGGCCGCCGAATCGCCGTGTCAGCCCTGTCATATCCAGCACGAGCGGCTCATTGGGGTCGAGAGGCCTGCGTTCGACAAAAGGGGAATGCGCCGGAGCGGCATCTGCGGTTTCTGCAGACGTTTCCACGGGGAGCGGCGGGGCCGGCGCGGCGCGGCGGAAGAAGCGCCTGCGCAGACCGGCGAAGCTGAGTTCTCCCATCCCAAAGACGCCGGAGGGGCGGAGAATCATCATGAGCACCAGAATGAGCGCGTAGATGACCTGCAGATACTCATCCGTAAAATGGATCCTGTCGCGCACCGGCTTGAGAGCTTCCGGCAGTACCGTCAGGACGATCGCCGCAAGAGTCGCTCCCGTGATACTGCCGGTGCCGCCCAGAACGATCATGACGACATAGTTCATGGAGAGGGTGAAGCCGAACACATCGGGCTTTATAAACCTGGCGTGCGCAAAGAGGACGCCCCCAATCCCAGCGAAGAACGCGCTGAGGACAAAGGCGGATACCTTGACCTGAGTGGTATTGACCCCCATGGCATCGGCGGCGATCTCGTCTTCGCGCACCGACATGAAGGCCAGCCCATGCGATGAGAACTTAAGGTTTCGCGTCAGGACGATCACGAGAATGACCGTGCCCCAGAGGAGAGGAAAGCGGGTGAGGGACGCCGCCTGAAAACCGGTGGCGCCGCCCAAAAAGTCGAGGGAGGGAGAGATGTCGTGGGTATTCTCCATGAGGACCCGGATGATCTCCCCGAATCCGAGGGTTACGATGGCCAGATAGTCGCCGCGCAGCCGCAGGCTGGGCACTCCAACAATGTATCCGAAGAGCGCCGCCAGCAGGCCGCCGGCCAGCATCGCGAGCAGCATCCAGCCGAAACCGAGATTCCCCGAATGAGTGAATTTGGCGGCAGCGAGATAGGTAACACTTGCACCCGTGTAGGCGCCGACGGACATGAACCCGGCGTGGCCTATGGCGAACTGGCCGGTGAGGCCGTTCACGATATTGAGGCTGACCGCCATGATGACGGCGAGGCCGCACAGCTGGAGGACATCCTGCCAGTACTCTTTGATGTAGGTGGTGATGACCGCATTGCCTGCCAGCAGCAGCACGACCGCGATCCCGAACCAGAACAGACGCTTCACACTTGTCCCTTCCTAAACCTTCTCGGTGACATTCTTTCCGAGGAGTCCCGCCGGCCGGAACAGCAGTACGGCAATGAGAATGACGAACGCGATCGCCCCTTTGAAAGAGTTCAGTGCGGAGCCCCCGACGAAGCTCTCCGCGAGGCCCATGAGCAGCGCGCCGAGAACGGCCCCTTCGATGCTCCCGATGCCGCCCAGAACCGCCGCGACAAAGGCTTTCAGACCCAGCTGGATACCGACGTCCGGCCGAAATGGGATCTGCCCGAGGTTGTGGTTCAGAAACCCGGCGGCTCCTGCCAGCGACGACCCGATGATGAAGGTCAGTGCGATGATGCGGTCGGTGGGAATGCCCATCAGCGCGGCCGCTTCCGGATCGAAAGACACGGCTCGGATGGCGCGCCCGGTGCGGGTAAACCGAACGATGTAGACGAGCAGAGCCGTCAGGAGGATCGCGGCCGCCAGTTCCACGATGCGGCCGCTGCTGACGTTCAGGTTGATTGCTCCCATCACCAGTTTGAGCGCAGGGAAACTCTGGTTCGGATACTGCTGCGGTGTCGGCGTAAACGTCGCCTGACCCTGGTTCTCCAGAAGCAGAGAGATGCCGATGGCGGTGATCAGCGCGGTCAGGCGATTCTTGGAGGGTTTGAGACGGGCGCCGAGAGCGCGAAAACCGACACGGAAAATCGCCCAGAACACGGCGAAGGCGATACCTGAGACGATGAAAAATGCGCCGACGCCGTTCAGTTGGCTGTGCTCACTGATTTTTGGGCCGAGAAAAAGGCCAAAATAGAGCGCCACGAACAGCGCCCAGGGCCAGGCGTCGGTCGCGCTGAGCCCGTTCCGCAGGGGACGGTAGGCCAGGCGCTCGATGAAGACCCCGAGCAGTGCGCAGCCGCTCATACAGAGGAGCAGACCGGCGATATTCTGCATCAGAGGGGAAGCGTGAAGCAGGAACCCGGTGATGGCGAAAAATCCGATGTAGGCGCCTACCATATAGACATCGCCGTGCGCGAAGTTGATGAACTTCAGGACGCCGTATACCATCGTGTATCCGATGGCGATCAGCGCGTAGATACTGCCTGTCTGGATGCCGTTGATCAGCTGCTGAAGGAAAATTTGCAACGCTTCGGTCAAGCGCGACCCTCATTTCATGAATTGGGGAGCGAATCGCCGCCTCTGCCGCCTTCTTGGCGCAAGGGCACGCGAACCTCTCCGTATCCCCGGTAAGAGTGACGGAGAGGACAGCAAAAGAGACGACTACGGTTTCATAACGAGCGTTTTTTCCGGATCGGGAACCGTCGTGAAGTAGTTGAACTTATTGTTCTTCACCTGGATGATGACGGCGGATTTCTGCGCGTCATGATTCTTGTCGATCGTGATGTTGCCGCTGACACCGTCGAAGTTCGTAGTGCCCGCAATGGCGTCTTTGACGGAGGCATGATCCAGCGTCTTCGCCGATTTCAGGGAGGCGATCAGCAGTTTCGCCGCATCGTATCCCAGAGCAGACATCGAGGTCGGATCGGCGTTCCATTTCGCCTTGTAGTTCTTCACGAAATCCTGGACCAGAGGCTTGGGATCCTCGACCGACATGTGATCCGAGAAGTAACAGTTCGCGGCGCCGTCCCCGGCGATTGCGAAGAGCTTCTGCGAACTCCAGCCGTCGCCTCCGAGCAGCGGCACGGTGATCCCGAGTTCGCGGGCCTGCTTGGCGATGGTGCCGGCGTCGGTATAGTAGCCCGGAATAAGGATCGCATCGGGGCTGGACGCTTTGATGGCCGTCAGCTGACTGCGGTAGTCCTGCTCCGCGCCGTAGGTCTGCTTCATGATGATCTTGCCGCCGTAACGGGTGAAGGCCTTCTCGAACTCATCGCGGAAACCGGTGCTGTAGGACTGGGAGTTGTTGGTCAGGATCGCCACATTGCGGGCTTTGAGGCCGTCGTAAGCGAAGCGCGCCACGACGGCCGCCTGATAGGAGTCGATGAAGCAGACCCGGAACAGGAAGTTTTTGCCATGGGTGACGTCGACGCGGGTAGAGGACGGGCTGATCATCGGAACGCCCTTCTCTTCGCAGACTTTCCCGCCCGCGATGCTCGCGCTGCTCGCCACTTCGCCAAGAACCGCGAGGGGCTGATACTTGTCGATCAGCCCCTTGACGACGGTCTCCGCATTGGGGGCCTGGCTCTTATCATCGTCTTTGTCCAGCTCGATCTGATATTTTTTGCCGTCACGCTCCACGCCGCCGGCAGCGTTGGTCTCGTCGATCGCGAGCTGAATGCCATCATGGGTCTGGATGCCGAAATCGGCCTGATCCCCGGTGAAAGAGCCGAACTCCCCAACAACGATCTTATCGCCGCTTATGGGAGCGGTGGCGCCGCCGGAGCTGCCTGTCGTGGTCGCGCCAGGGGTGGTCGTCGTGGTGCTCTCTTTGCAGCCAGCCAGGGTCAGTCCGGCCAGGACAGCGATGACGCCCGTCAGGCGTACAGCCGTGCGGGCAAAGGTGTGAGACGAAGTCATGATTGCGTAGGTTCCTCCCTCAGGTAAAAAGTGCTGCGACAGTGCGTTGGAAGCGCGAAACGAACATACCGGTCGTAGACCGATGCCGACGGTGGAAAATCGGCTACTCGCGACGTTGCGGGTGAAACAGAAGGCGATGCACAGCGGCGATGTGGGCGGGCGTCGTGCCGCAGCATCCGCCCACCACCGCCGCGCCGGCAGCGAAAAGTGCGGCCGCATTTGCGGCGAAGCGCACCGTATCGACAGGATAGACCCAAAGGCTCTCATTCCAGTGCGGCAGCCCGGCATTGGGCTGAAACAGCAGAGGCAGATCCGTCGCGGCGCGCATCTGCTCCGCTGCGATAACCATCTCCTCGGGCAGAGTTCCGCAGTTCGCTCCGACGATCGATGCTCCTGCCTGCTGAAGCGCCGCCGCCGCCTGAGCCGCAGACGTCCCATCCGGCATCTGCGTGTCAGGCTGAAAATGGCAGGTCGCCGCAATCGTTTCGATACCGCTGCTTCTGGCCATCGCGACCGCAGCGACCGCTTCGCGTATGTCGGTGGCCGTCTCGATCAGAAGCAGACTGCCCTGCTTCTCCGGTTTCCGCATAAAACCCAGAATGTCGTCAGGTTTGAGCAGCAGTTCCGAAGGAAAGACAGAGATCATTACCGAGATTGCACGGTTCGCCTCGTGTGCTGCCGCTTCGGCAAGTTCTGCTCCGGCTTGAAAGGCCTGCGCCCACTCTCCGGATGCGGACATACCGAACGTATTGGCCGTGAGGATCTCGGCACCCGCAGCAACAGCTCTCCGGTGTACGTTACGCACGCACTCCGGATGCGAAAGATTGGCCTCGACGGCTCGGTCTGCAGCGATTCCTGCCTTGATCAGTTCGGAACCGACTGCACCATCCGCAAGCATCCTGCGGCCGTCCCGCAGCTGCGCCAAAAGTTCACGTCCGGTCTGTAAAGACATCTTCGACAGCGCCCTCGAAAACGGCCTGGAGGAGATCGATCCGATTCAAGACCCCCACCATTTTACCGGTGTCTGTGATTACAGGCAGCCTTTTCAGGCTATTTTCATCCAGAAACTTAGCCGCAGCGATCACGTCCTCATTTTCCCCGATGCAGAGAGCCGGCG
>JAYTGR010000400.1:0-5398 GCA_043733205.1 Chthonomonadaceae bacterium | reverse complement strand
TTTCGAGGTGCCAGGCGGATAGTGACAAACCGTGATCGCCAGATCAGTCTCGTCAGCGAAATCCTGGAGCGCACGCTTCCACAACCGCACCCGCGACCCGTTCGAGCCGCCTCCATCGGCCGTAATTTTGGCCCCGGTCAGTCAGCACCTTTGACCGGCTCCTATTGTACGACGTTTAAGAGAGTTCACATCTGTTAGCCATGCCGTCCACCCTGGCCCCTCACCGCCTGATGCTGGCAGATGCGTCCTTGCCTCGCGGTTTCGACGCCCCCTTTCGGGGTGGGATACGTTGTCAGAGGGCTTATTATCCTCTTAGGGTACCGATAATGGGACATCGGGGCACGTCGCCAGAGTGGCGCGTGACAATCATTCGAGCGACATCGTGTCGCAAGTGTCAATATAGAAGGAGACATTTCGGCGTAAGTCCGGTTTCACCCGCAATAAGGGCAGGATCAGATTTTTATTAAGCCAGGCCACGTGTGGGGTCAATTTGCCGATTTCTGCACTGAGTTCTTCGCACGGCTTGTCTCTTTCAGCGCAGGAAGGCTTCGTTCAGGCCGGCATCGACGGCGAGAACTTGGCCCGTCGTGAGGGCGAGGCGGGGAGAGGCCAGGAGACAGGCGGCTTCGGCGACGAGAGCCGGGGTGACCTGTTTGTGCAGCAGGGTGCGTTTGGAGTAGTAGGTGGAGAGCTTGTCGCGCAGGGCTTCGGTGGTTTCGCTCTCCTCGTAGGCCACACTGTATTTGTCCAGTGAGGTCAGAACACGGTCGCGGGGGAACTGTCCGGAGCCTTCGACGACGGTGGCAGGAGCGACGGCGTTGACCCGCACATGGGGCGCGAATGTGACTGCCATCTCGCGCACCAGATGGTTGACGGCGGCCTTGCTGGTATCGTAGGCCCAGCTGCCCTTCTTGGCGACGACGGCGTTGGCGCTGCTGATCAGGACGATGCTGCCCCCGGTCCCCTGAACCTGCATGATCTCGTTCGCCTCGTCGGCGATCAGCATCGAGCCGAGCAGGTTGACGTCGAAGGTCTTACGCCACTGCTCTTCGGTGGTGCGTCCGTCGGCGTCCGGCGCGAAGAAGACGGCCGCTACCGCGACCACGATGTCCACGCCGCCGTACTGCCTTACCACGCGGTCGAGCAGGGCGCGCACCGAGGCTCGATCCGTGCAGTCTACAGTTTCGGCGGCCGCGATCTCTGCGCCGAAAGACGCCTGCAGTTTCGCTGCCACGGCCTGCGCCAGCTCCAGGCGAATGTCGGCGGCGACGACATGCGCGCCTTCGCGGGCCAGACGTTCGGCGACGGCCATGCCGATGCCCGGACTCGCACCCAGCACGACCGCGACCTTCCGGCTCAGCTCCCGCTCGGGCGGCATACGCTTCAGCTTCGCCTCTTCCAGCAGCCAGTACTCGATCCCGAACGATTCGCTCAGCGGCAGCGCCACATAGTTGTCCACGACCCGGTCGGCAGGCAGCCCCGGCTGCGCGGGCAGATCGTCGTTCAGAGCCGTTGCACCCGCCATCACATGGATCGCGTTGACATAGAACTCACCCGTGATCCGAGCCTCGGCCTTGCTGCGCCCAAAACTGAACAGGCCGACGCCAGGCACCAGCGCGACCGTCGGATTGGCGGAGCGCATCGCGGGCGAGCTGGGCTGCTTGTTCGCCTCATAGTAGGCTGCGTAGTCCGCTCGATAGCCGGTCAGCGCCTTTTGCGCGGCGGCAAGAAGGGCCGCCGCGTCGCCCTGCGCGGCATCCCACTCTATGAAGAGAGGGCGCACTTTCGTGCGCACGAAGTGATCCGGGCAGCTCGTGCCCTGCCAGGCCAGACTCTTCGCCCGCGCGCTGTCGATAAACTCCAGAACGGTTTCGCCGGAGGTGAAATGCCCGATCTGCGGTCCGACGCTGCCGCGCAGCGCCGGCATCAGGGCGCGGGCCAGCGCCTCCCGATCCGCGCGCGGCGTCACGATCTGACCGCCGAACAGCTGCTCGCCCTGTGCGCTCTCACGCGCCAGCACATACTGCCCGATCTTATCGAGCACCCGCAGCGTATTGCGGTAGCTCTCCCGCCCGGTATCGCCCCAGGTGAAGAGGCCATGTGAGCCGAGCAGAATACCGTCGCAGCCGGGGTTCTCCCGCTCCGCGTTTTCCAGCCACAGGCCGAGTTCGAAGCCGGGGCGTTTCCAGGGCAGCCACACCAGATGGATGCCGGTCTCCGCGCGCAGGCGCTCCAGCTGAGCCGGGCCGTTGGCGCAGGCGGCCAGGGCGATCGCCCAGTCGGGGTGCAGATGATCGACATGGCGGAAAGGCAGAAAAGCGTGCAGGGGCGTGTCGATCGAGGCGGCGCGGGGATTGGCGCCGAACGTGCAGAGCGGGTAGCGGTCCACCATCTCATCCTCGAAAGCCACCCCGCGATACTGCCGTTTCAACGCGTTGAGGCGGTCCATCGTGAGCGTAGCGAAGCCGTCGCGCCGGATGGTGCCGAGATCGCCGCCGCTGCCCTTGACCCAGAGCACGGTCGTCATCTCACCCGTCACCGGATCCTGCATGTCGATCTTGGCGGAGGTGTTGCCGCCTCCGAAATTCGTCAGGCGCAGGTCGCGCCCGAGGAGATTGGACCGATAACGCAGCAGCTCCGCTTCGTCCATACCGACGGTGTCGCTCTCGTCCCACAGATCCTGCAAAAGTTTCAGTTCCATAACGCTCCTCTGCCCCGTGCCCGCGCCGGGGTCATCCGGGTTCTTTTTTCCGGCGCCTGCGGGAGGGCGCTGCGCCGCACCCAACAGGAGCGGAAATACAGTCTATCGTCTCGGCAAGATTATACCCGGTTCGTCCGCGAAGTAAAAAGAGAGTTTGCCGCCTCCTGCGCGCGCGAGTATCGGGCATGAAATTCGGAGGGTGCAGTCTTGAACGGATGAGGAAGCATGGAGTCAGACATGCCGTACAGATTGGCACAAGTCCAGGGGATGACTGGCGGCGGAGACGGTCAGCGCCGGATTCAGGCGCGCCTCTGCGAGCAGGGCCGCCGAAATCTCCAGGTACTGGGTATCGGCGGTGTTACAGATGCGGGCGAAACGCACCTGAGCTGGGTCCGCCCGCCCGCAGGTGGCGAAAGCGGTTCGGACGCAGTCGTCGCCGGTGGGCAGGATAAGCGGCAGCCGGGCGCGCAGGATGCCCCCCTCGCCGCTGGTCCGCATATTGATGAACATATCCTCGAACTTTACCTTTTCCATGAGCTTGCGTGTCGTCATGTCCGCGAGGCCAAGGGCGGTCGCGTTGCCGTGCGACGGCCCAGTCAGGTCGAGGACGGCGATGATACGCACATTCGGCCCTCCCCAGTCCGCTTCGGGAATACTGGGCATCGTGCCGCGCCCGATGACATGCGTATCCATCCCGGCGCCGCTGATGTTCTTGCCCATCTCGTCGATGACCAGGACATCGATCTCTCCAAACGGCAGCCGAGGGGAGATGGCGCGGGCGCGCTCCAGCAGCGCCTGTTCTGGTTCGCGCCCGACCTGATCGGCAGACAGGGCGTGAATCTCCGCCGTATGGCCAAGTTCGTTCTCGATCAGCGCGATCCCACCGACGATGTTGGTGTGTGCGGCCAGATAGCGGGCCACACGAGGCATCAGTTCGCGCAGGCCGAACGCGCCGTGACGGTGGATGCCCTCCGCGCCATGCCGCTTGCCCAGGCCGATGGCGCACATCTTGCCGATCCCACTCTCCAGCGGCCCCGAAAAGTCGGTATGCGCCTTGATGCGGTTGACCACCAGCACCGCATCGGCCCCATGCGCGATACGGTCGAAGAAGACGGTATGTCCGGTGAACGGTCCGGCCTCTTCGCCCTCCAGCGTTCCGATGGCGTCCACTTCCATCGTTGCCTGGATGTCGGCTCCGATCGCTTCAGGCGTCAGTCCATAGTCTAGCAGCAGAGATCTCTGCCCCTCCGCCGTGGCCCCGCCGTGGCTGCCCATTGCAGGGATGAGGAACGGCTCCATGCCCCGCGCCTTCAGTTCCGCGATGACAGTGCGTATAATAGGAACGATGCTGTCCACACCCCGGCTGCCAGATCCGACCGCAACCTTCGCGCCCGGCTTCAGCCTTGCATCCTTCGCCAGCATCTCTACCGCAGCCTTTACCTGCGTTTCGATCTGCATTGGGGTGAGGGCAGGCGTATCGAACTTCTGCTCCACAGTCCAGACCTCCGGCAGCGGCACGTCGGGATAGGTGAAGATGTCGAGGGGTATATTCAGCTGCAGGTTCATAGCAACACTCCTTCAAATCGGTGAAATAGATTATCGATGCGGAGGCGGCGCAGCGGCCGCCTTCACCAGCTGCGCCGCAACGCGCAGGGCTTCCAGCAGACTCTGTTCGCGGGCGATTCCCTGCCCCGCGATGTCGAAGGCGGTGCCGTGATCGACGGAGACGCGTTTGATCGGCAGACCGATGGTGACATTGACGCCGGTATCGAAGCCGTTCAGTTTGACCGGAATATGGCCCTGGTCATGATACATGGCGACCACCAGATCGAAGGCTCCGGCGGAGGCGCGCTGAAACACGGTATCGGGCGGATGCGGCCCCGTAGCGTCGATGCCTTCCTGCCGTGCCTGCGCGATGGCGGGCGCGATCTGTTCGCTCTCCTCGGTCCCAAACAGCCCATTCTCGCCCGCATGTGGATTCAGTCCGGCGACAGCGATACGCGGGGCAGCGATCCCTAAGTCCCTGCAGGCGCGGTCTCCCAGCCGAATGCATTCGAGAATGCGCGGAGACAGAACACGCGCAATCGCCTCCCGCAGGGAGACGTGGGTGCTGACATGCACCACGCGCAGCGGCCCTGCCAGCAGCAGCATGCCGTAACGCGGCGTCTGTGTCGCCTCTGCCAGCAGTTCGGTATGCCCTGGATAGGGATAGCCGCCGAGCGCGATAGCCTCTTTGTTGAGCGGCGCGGTAACCAGCGCATCGGTCTCACCTGCCATAGCGGCCTCTGCCGCCGCCAGGACAGACTCCGCCGCGGCCTGCCCCGCTGCGGCAGCCAGGTGCCCGACACGCACCTCCCGCAGATCGGCCTGCGTCGCCTGCCGCACCAACACCGTCGAAACGGCCGCCGTCTCCCCCTCTTGAACGGGAACGATCTGCTGTTCCAGATGAAGGGAGCTGGCAGTTCGCTGCATCCATTTCAGGTCTCCATAGACCGTGGGAATACAGAGAGCGTAGACGCCAGGGTGAGCCAGCGCCTTCAAAATGATTTCCGGCCCGATTCCGGCGGGGTCGCCCATCGTGATCGCCAGTCGCGGCAGTTTATTGTCTTGCATTGCTCCCTCTATTCCAGTCCAAGACAGCGTGCCAGGGTGCCTTCGTCGCCGAACCCGCCCGCTTTCAGAATGATCGGCACACTC
>JAYTGR010000399.1:0-1841 GCA_043733205.1 Chthonomonadaceae bacterium | reverse complement strand
AGCCGAGAGCGTCCTGATTGAGCCCCAGATACCAGGTCGCCGCGCGCGAAAAAGCCTTCAGGTCGGACTTGAGTTTGGGATCGGCGTTGATGCGGTCGAGATCGTTCGGCGACAGATCCACGATGTCCAGCTTATCGGCCAGGTAGTTGTTGAGACGCAGGTTGGCGTCGATCATTACCGGCCGCTCGATGAAGTCGACTTTCGGCTTTCCGCCGTAGTAGTCGGGGTTGGCCTTGAGGACGACGCGGTAGTTGCTCTTGAACTCCGCCAGTTTGAACGGCCCGGTCCCGGACGCCGACAGTTCCGAGAGCTCCCCGCCGGTACGGGCGATCTCCTCTTTGCAGACCACGTAGCCGGCCGCATAGGTCATGTTGCCCAGCCAGTAGGGTTTGGCGGAGTCGATGGTGATCGTCACAGTGGAGGGATCGACGACTTTGATGCCGGTGACTTCGGTCACGCCCTGTTTGTTGGCGAGGCGATCCGTCACGCCGACGATGTCCTTCAAATAGACCGGCGCGGTCAGGGATTTCGTCGCCGGGTCGCAGGCGCGCTCGAAACTGAATTTGACGTCGTTGGCGTTCATCTCGCGGCCGTTGTGGAACTTTACGCCGTGCCGTATGTGGAAGGTATAGGTCTTTCCGTCCGGACTGACCTCCCACTTCTCGGCCATGGCGGGCACGATCCGGTTCTGCTCATCCCACTTCACGAGCCCCTCGAAGATACACTGCAGCAGATCGATGGTGGTGCCGTCTTCCACATGGGCAGGATCGAGGGTCGTAGCCTCCGCCGTCAGGGCGTAGTGCAGGGTGTTGGCGTTGGTTTCCACCGTGCCGAGGGTCCCGTTCCCGCCATTCCCGCCTGGAGCGCCTGCCGCCGGGTTTTTGGCGACTGTACACCCGCTCAGCAGGCCGACCGCGCTGCATGCCGCCAGCAGACCGAATGTCCTGCGGGTAAGAGGGAGAAGAGCAGAAGAGCGAACTATCGAATCGTGATGCCGTTTCACGTGGGAAGGCTCCTTTCAAAACAGAGCGTCCGCGCCTGCGCCTGCGCGGACAGAACAAATGGCCTATTCGATACGAAATGGGGAGTTTCCTGCTTCTACGCGCAGGCACGCGACCCAGGCAACGCAGGAATGGGTTCGGCGTGTGTCGAAACAGACAGCATCGCTATTAAACGAAGCAGGAGGACGGAGAGCGCCAGGATCGACCGGGCGGAAAATTCTGGCTGTCCTCTGTGAAGGAGAAGAAATTGAGCAGGGAGTTAATAAGTTTGCCGCATTGGGATATGAGCACGGTATTTCCGTCTTTGGAGTCCGCAGAGTTTGTGGGCGCGTTCGAGGCAGGGATCGCGGGGATCGGGGCATTGGTGACTCTCTTTGACCGGCACCAGGTGCGGCGGCGCGACGTTTCTGCTGTCGATGCCGTTTTTGTGCAGGCCTATGAAGAGGTCACTGCGCAGCTGAGCGCCCTGCAGGAGCAGATGCAGGCGCTGGGTTCTTATCTGGGCTGTTTCACGGCGGTCGATGCGCGGAACGATCTGGCCCGATCGCGGCAGTCGGAGCTTGGCACCCAGTCCGTCCAGCTTGCCAAACTCTATACACGCTACGCCGCCTGGGTCGGCACGACCGATGCGGAAGCGCTGTTAAACGCATCCGAAACGGCGCGTGAGCATGCTTACAATGTGCATCGGGCCGGTTATCAGGCGCAGCATCAGATGTCCGAGGTGGAAGAGGGGCTCACGGCGGAACTCGGTCCGTCTGGGATCGTTGCCTGGGCGAAACTGCACGGGAACCTGACCGCACTGCTGACGGTCACGGTGCCGATGCACGGCGAGGAGCGCGT
>JAYTGR010000398.1:0-1841 GCA_043733205.1 Chthonomonadaceae bacterium | reverse complement strand
AGATCATCCCGATGACGCTGCCGATGGAGAAGACCCGCCAGCGCCACGACTCCTCTTTGCTCGCCGCTTCCGCCAGCGCGGTCGCGCCGGAGGCGGCGACAGGCGCCATCGGGAACGGCAGCTGTTCGATGTCAGACGTGACGCGGAACAGGAAGTAGCCGGCGCTCATCCAGTTCAGACGGCCCAGCACCTCTCCGACAACCAGAAGGAGGATCGGCACCGCCCAGGCCGCATCGAAAAAGGTCCGGTGCTGCAGCGCCAGAGAGCCGATCGGGGGAACGACCCAGTGCGGGATCTCCCGCGCCACGATGGCAGCCTGCGGCGACTGGACGAAGTACTGGTTCCAGATCAGACCGCCGAACGGTCCCCCGGAGATCCCTCTGTCCGCCGCCAGGCCGGTGAGAGCCGCCGCGACATAGTAGAGGATGTAGATCTCCTGCCGTTTCATCGGCAGGAACGACCGCCGCATGATCTCGGAGAACAGAACGATGGTGACCCACTCCGCAGCCGGCCCAAGTCCCTGCCCCGCCACGAGGCCCAGGTAGAGTGCGCCCGGCAGCATGATGAACCCGACGAACAGGGCGCCGATAACGGTCTTGCTGCTGAATCCCTCTTCGAACTGGGGGGCAGAAGTCTCGGCCCCTTCCTCCTGGGATTCGGCCTCGACCTGCTGCCGTATTTGCGCTATCTCATTTTCTTCCGCCACGCTACGGAGTCCCCCTTCTCTTAATCACTGAATCCCTGCTTTCTTCAGCGCCTGCCGGATGCCTGCCTCGTCGAAACCTTCGAAGCGTGCGATGATCCTGCCGTCGCTGCCGATCAGATAGTTGCAGGGTACGCCAGAAACTTTGTACTTCTCCGCGACCTTACCGTCTTTGTCCATCAGCACACGGAGATTCAGCCCTTTTTCTTTCCAAAACTTCTGAATGGTGTCGGCAGTGTCGCCGATGTCCACGGCCGCGATGTCGAACCCTTTGCCTTTGAACTCCGAGAGCATCTTATTCAGGTGAGGCAACTCCTCACGGCAGAAGCCTCAGCCGTAGTCCCAGAAGTTGACCAGCACGACTTTCATCGGCTTCGTCAGGCCCGCGAGCGAGCTCTTTTCGCCGCCGACCGCCTGCAGGTCGAAAGCCGGTGCGACCGAGCCGACGGCCAGCAGTTCTGCGGCCGGACTCGCTCCGCTGCCGCCGGATGCGGCCTGCAGGGTGATCTGCTCGACCAGTTTCGCTTTGGCGGGCGGGTTCCAGGCCAGCGTCGCGGCCGTGCCGGCTGCGTCGGCCCGCACGCTGGTCAGGCGGCTTTCCAGGATCTCCTGCCTGTCCCCTTTGCCCATGATCTGCGTGATGCCGTGCAGGAGGTTGTCGGGGCCGATGTAGACTTTGTAGATGCTGCCGTCCCGCACAGTCGCCTTCAGCGCCTGGCAGGAGACCCCGCCGATCGTCACCGTTCCGACGATCCTGAGACCCGATCCCAGCCCCCGGAACTGGTTGAGCAGATCCGGATTGAAGAAGACCATCGCCTCCAGGCTGTTGGCCATGCGCACGACATTGCCGCCGCTCAGATCGGGCGTCTCCCGCGTATACTGCTTCTCCGATTCCATGTAGTGCAGCATTTTGCGGCCGTCGGAGTGGACCGTCTCATCCTTGTCCCCACCGGACCCCGAGTAGATGATGTGCGCGACGTTCGGCTTTTTGAGCACGAAGTGTCCCTTGACCTTGACCGTCTGCCGGCCGCGCACGATCTCCGATGAGTAGTCGGCCTGCAGGACAGGCGTTTTCGTCTCTGCCTGCAGGCACCGGTCGAGGAGGGCGTCTCCGGCTTTGTCGGCGCGGGCAGCGCCC
>JAYTGR010000397.1:0-13925 GCA_043733205.1 Chthonomonadaceae bacterium | reverse complement strand
TGCTCCTGCATCTTGGGCTGGGCCTGGTTGCGGCCTGGGCGCTCGCTGGGCGCATCCAGGCTGTGAGGGCAGCTTTTCGAGAGAAACAGGGGGCGGTCGCGGTCTTTGGAGCATTGACCGCGCTGACGTTCGCTGTCTGTCTGCTGACCGGGCTGGCGTTTATGGCCATCGGATTCCAGTGGCTGTCGCTGAACGTCCGTCTGCCACTGCTGCGCGTTCACGATGTCGCCACCTACGCTTTTCTGATCTGTGGTGCGCTCTATCTCCTGCTGCGGGCTCGCCGCGCCGCGCAAGACGCGCCAGAGCGCAGACAGGCCTGGGTCGCGCTGCGTGTTGGACTGCTGTTCGGCCTGCCCTTTGCTGGACTGATCGCCTACACCATCTGTGTACCCACCAAGGAGAGCCGGATCGTCAACCCCACCGTGCCGCCGATGACCGCCTTCGACGAGGGTGACGGCAAAGACGGCAAGTTCTTCCCCGCCTCCGCGCAGTCGGTCGGCCAGCAGTTCTTTCCCTCCGAGTATTTCGTCGATTCGAAATCGTGCGGCGTGCAAGGCTGCCATCCGGACATCTACGCCCAGTGGAACTCCTCCGCGCACCATCTCTCCTCCTTCAACAACCAGTGGTACCGCAAGGCCATCGAGTATATGCAGGAGGTCGGCGGCGTCAAATCGTCCAAATGGTGCGGCGGCTGCCACGATATGGCTGTCCTGCTGACGGAAGATCCGAAAAGCCCCGGCAAATCGCGCTTCGATGTTCCCATCGCCGCGCACGACTATCCGGCCGAGAAGCATCCTGAGTCCCATGCGGGCATCGGCTGCGCCGTCTGCCACTCGATCGTCCACGTCAAGAGCACGATGGGCAACAACGACTACCTGGCCGACTACCCGCCGATGCACAAGTACATCATCACGGCGAATCCAGTCGCGCAGAGCGTCCAGAAATTTCTGACCCGCCTCGCGCCCGAACCGCATAAGAAGACCTTTTTGCGCCCCATCCATACCGACCAGACCGCCAAGTTCTGCTCCTCCTGTCATAAGGTACACCTGGATGTGCCTGTGAACGGTTACCGTTGGTTCCGGGGCTTCAACGACTACGACTCCTGGCAGGGCAGCGGTGTCTCTGGCTTTGGCGCGGTCTCTTTCTACTATCCCTCCGACGTAAAGACCGGACAGCCCGCCTTCAAAAAGTGCGCCGACTGCCACATGCCCAATATCGCCTCGCAGGATGCGGGGAACTTCGGCGGGCAGGTCCACTCCCACCGCTTCCCCGGCGCGAATACCGCTCTGCCTACCGCCTACCACGACCCCGTGCAGATGGAGACCACCGTCAAGTTCCTGCAGGACAAGGCGCTCTCCATAGACATCTTCGCCCTGCGCCGACAGAAGGTGGGCACTGTCAAGGCGAAGCCGACCGGAACCGGAAAGGCTGCTGCTGGCAGAGCGCCAACCGAGACGCCAAAGGCCGCGAGTCTGAATGGAGACACCGAAGGGCCGATTACGGCAGCCGCGAACGCGTCCAGCGTAGAAGAGACCCTGACTGCTCCCCTCAACCGGGGCGGCGCAGGGGCGGCGCTCCGGCGCGGCGAAAACCCGCTGGTCGAGGTCGTGGTGCGGACCCTGAAGCTCGGCCATGCCTTTCCCGGAGGCACCATCGACGCCGTCGACTGCTGGGTGGAACTGGAGGCTAAGGACGAGACAGGACGAGTGATCTACCACAGCGGCAAACTGCAGTGGCCCGATGGGCCGGTCGAAGAGGGCGCGGAGAAGTACCGCTCCCTGCTCGTAGACGGACACAGTAACCCGATCTTCCGGCGCAACGCCTGGGCCGGACGCTCCGTCGTCTACGCCAAGGTGATTCCGCCCGGAGCCGCCGACGCCGTGCATTTCCGCCTGCCTGTTCCCAAAGACTGTGGCAAAACCGTCACGCTGACCGCAAAGCTCAACTACCGCAAGTTCAACTGGCTGAACAACCAGTTCGCCTATCGAGGCCGCACGAAAGACACCGTCTCCTCGGCTGCCTCCGAAAACCCGAATGCTGTGCCCGTCGGCCTCGGCCTGGGCAAAAAAAGTGGACCGGTAGGACATGGCTGGGACGACCGTCCCGCACTCTACGATGCCGATCTCTCCACGGTCTCCGGACCTACCAAGGCCGTCCCCATCCTGCCGATCACCGTGCTGGCGCAGAATCAGGTCACGCTGCCCGTCGTCGATGCCGACGGCGCACCGGACGCTCCCACTGCGCCGCCGCTAGACGATGACGCGAAGAAAAAAGAGCGGATTCGCTGGAACGACTACGGAATTGGCCTCCTGCTGCAGGGCGATTTCCGCCACGCCACCAGCGCCTTCGAGCAGGTGACGAAGATGGCTCCCAAGTGGCCCGAGGGCTATGTCAATATCGGGCGTGTGCGGCAGGCCGAGCGCGACAGCCGCGCCGCGCAGACGGCGTTCGAGAAAGCTTTTGCCCTTTACGATGCTGTGCCGACGCCCATGACACCGTACCAGAAAGCCCGCACGCAGTTCTTCTACGCGCAGACACAGTTCGACCAGGGCAGACTCGACGAGAGTCTGGTCACCCTGGCAAAAGTAGTTGAAGTCTTCCCGGAGGACCGCAACGTCCGCAATCTGACCGGCACGATCCTGTTCCGCTTGGGCCGCTACGACGAAGCGATCATCCACCTGAACGCCACTCTCAGCATCGACCCGGAAGACATCGCCGCGCACTACAACCTGATGAAATGTTACCGGGGCAAGGGCGATCCGGGCTCCCTCCGTGAGGCGAGCGTCCATGAGGCGCTCTACCGGCGCTTCAAGGCCGACGAAACCACGACAGACCTGGTCGGCCCTTACCAGCGGGCGCATCCCGCCGACAACAATCTCGCTCAGCGGATCCATGAACATGCCGACGCCATTGTCCAGCCGAAGCCCGACTGGCTCGTCCGGCAGGAGCAGGGGATCCCGCACACTGCCATCGCCCGCCGGCCAGCCAATAAAGAAACGAACGGATTGCCATGAAACTGACTCGCAGCCTGAATCGCCGCGTGAGCGGGTTGAGTATCCTGCTCGCAAGCGTGCTCCCAGCGCTTCTCCTCGCCGGGTGTAATCCGCCGAAGCCGACGGTCATAACTCCCGTGATACCGGCAGCGGCCACGCAAAACGTGACGTTTACCGACGCCACAAAGGCGGCGGGGGTCGATTTTCGGCATGTCAGCGGAGCGACTCCAAGTAAACTACTGCCGGAGACGATGGGCAGCGGCCTCGCCTGGATCGACTACGATGGCGACGGATTCCCGGACCTGTTCCTCGTCAACAGCCGGCCGTGGACCAAGGCGGAGTGCGCCGCTGCCAAGATTCCATACATGGCTTCCGCAGGGCCGCAGCCGACCTGCAAGCTTTTTCACAACAACGGCAACGGCACCTTTACCGATGTGACGAAGCAGGCGCATCTCGACGTAACAATGTACGGTATGGGGGTCTGTGTCGGAGACTATGACAACAGCGGGCATCCCAGCCTCTACGTCACCGGCCTGGAACGGAACTACCTATTCCATAACAGTGGAGATGGCACGTTCAAGGATGTGACCGAAGCGGCGGGCTTGAAAGACGGCGGTTGGAGCAGCAGCGCGGCCTGGGTCGATTACGATAAGGACGGCAGGCTCGATTTGGTCGTCTGCCACTATGTCAAATGGTCTCCGGCCACCGAACTCGGCGCTAAGAAGAATGGGCATCCTACCTACGACACGCCCAACCGTTACACCGGCCAGCCCCTGACCCTCTACCACAACGAAGGAGCAGGGCATTTTACGGAGGTGGCAGCGAAGGCCGGGCTGCGGACAGGCCCGGCCCCAGAAAAGCGAAAACTGCAGGGCAAATCGCTCGGCGTCGCGATCTGCGACTATGACGGGGATGGCTGGCCCGATATCGCCATTGCCAACGATACCGAGCCAAACTACCTGTTTCACAACGAACACAACGGCACGTTCAAAGAGGTCGGGATCGAAGAGGGCATGGCCTACAGTGACAGTGGCGCGGCGCGAGGGGCGATGGGCATCGCGGCCTGCGACTACGACCACACGGGCCGGGAAAGCCTGATCATCGGCAACTTCTCGAACCAGGCGCTCGCCCTCTATCACAATGAGGGCAGTATCTTCCGCGATACGGCGGCGCAGTCGGGAGTCGGGCCGCCCAGCCTGCTCTCGCTCTCGTTCGGCCTCTTCTTCTGTGACCTCGATAACGACGGCTGGCCGGATATCTTCGTCGCCAACGGGCATATCGACGATGACGTTCAGGAAGATCAGAAAGAGGTGACGTATGCCGAGACACCCCTGGTCTATCGTAATCTGGGCAATGGCAGCTTCGCCAGTGTTGGGGATAAACTCGGCCCCGTCATGCAGACCAAATACGTGGCGCGGGGCTGCGCCTATGCGGACTATTTGCTGAACGGATTTCCCGACATCGCCCTCTCCACCAGCAACGGCCCCGCCTATCTTTTCCGCAGCAGTGCGGACAATGGAAACCATGCCCTCCGCCTCGAACTGGAAGGCACCCAGAGCAACCGCAGCGCCATCGGCGCGGTCGTGACTGTCACAGCAGGCGCTAAGACTCAGACCTACAGTGTGCGCAGCGGCTCCTCCTACTGCTCGCAGAGCGAACTGCCGATCACTGTCGGTCTCGGAACCGCTGTGAAAGCGGACACCATCACTATCGTCTGGCCCTCCGGCGCAAAGGAAGTTCAGAACGTCCTCGCCGCCGGACAGATCTACCATCTTATCGAAGGTTCCAAAAGCCCGCCGATTCGGCGTCCCTTCAGACAGCCCTATAAGCCTGCGGCGCAGGTCGGCAGTGTGCCTCTGCATCGTCTCGCTGGGCGATAGCGCAGCACCGACCGATTCTAAACCTATTGCCTCGAATGCGCGAGTCATAGGGGGCTGTTTACCTCCCCAACCCCTCCTTCTTAAGGAGGGGCTTCATGTTTACTCTCTCCCTCTCAGACAATTCGGCGAACACTTTTCTCCGCGCTTAACCGGGCGACCTAACCCCCGTCCCCTTCCCGACACGGGAAGGGGTGCCCCTGCGCCGCATTGCTTTGTGCGCTCGATCCTGCCGCAGAAGCAAGAGCAGGTTTGAGGAAGTCTTTGTCTCACGAGAGAGGGGCCGGGAGCAGTCGGGAAGGTTCGATGGAAGCAGATCGGTCCTTGTTAGGGCACCCCCTTCCCGTGTCGGGAAGGGGGACGGGGGTTAGGTCGCCCGGTCAAGCGCGGAGGAAACACCCTGTCGCATGGGAGAGGCAGACACTTTCCTTTTGCGCAGCGTATCACGTAGTGGTGGATCTCATTTCCCTGTTTGAGGAGACAACTTTTGAAACGAACAGTTCGTAATGCCTTGACTCTGGCGCTCACGCTTCTCGTGGTGACAGCGGGGACAGGGCGCACGCAGACCCCGGACACGCCGGACATTCAGCCGTCACGGCTCGACTATAAGATCAGCACTCTGCCGAACGGCCTTAAAATCGTTACCCTGGAAGATCATCGCGCTCCCGTGGTGGCGATACAGGTCTACTACCATGTCGGCAGCAAGGATGAAACGCCGGGCAAGGCAGGGTTCGCCCATCTATTCGAGCATCTGATGTTCAAAGGCTCCGCGCATGTCGGCCCGGAGGAACATGCCCGCATTATCGAACGGCTCGGCGGTTACAACAATGCCGATACCTCTTTCGACCGCACACGTTATATCAATACCGTGCCGAGCAATGCGCTGGACCGACTGCTCTGGCTGGAAGCCGACCGCATGGCCTCCCTGAATGTGGACGAGGCGAATCTGCGTTCCGAGCGGGATGTCGTCAAAGAAGAGCACCGGATGGACGTCGAGAACCAGCCTTATGGCGACCTGTTCGAGAAGGTGCAGGCTCTTGTCTTCCCCCCAAGCCACCCGTATGCCCACACCACTATCGGGATCATGAGCGATCTCGACAGCGCAAAACTCACGGATGTCCGCGCCTTTCACGACGAATATTATAAGCCTGATAATGCAACGCTCGTCCTGGTCGGCGATTTTCAGACATCGGATGCGCTGAATCTGGTTCGACGCTATTTCGCCGCCGTTCCGCGCTCAAAGAAGCCCTTCACCCGCTATCCGGTTTGGCCTATCGACCAGAGTTCTGAACGCCGCGCCATCTTTTACGACAAACTCGCACCGCTGCCGGTGGTTGGGATGGCCTACCGCACCGTTCCCGACAAGAGCCCAGACACGTCGGTTCTGGCAGTGATTGCGCAAATTCTCTCCGTCGGGCAGAGTTCGCGGCTGAACCGCGCGCTTGTCCGCGATCAGCAGATCGCGTCGGACGCTTCCGGCTTTGCGCTGAGCCTCGCTGTGGATGGCCTCTTTATGTTTCAGGCCACTGCCGCCAACCAGAGCAAAAAGCCTGCCGAGATCGAGCAGGCACTGCTGCAGCAAGTGGACCTGCTGCGCGATACGCCCGTCAGTGCGGCGGAACTGGCGAAGGCCAAAAACCAGGCGCTCTCCGGTAAGGTCTTCGGCTCTCTTTCCACTGAACAGAAAGCCGAACAGCTGGGTGACGCCGATCTGAATTTCGGGACGCCGGAAGAGGTCAACCGAGAACTGCTGAAACTGAACGCGGTCACGGTGGAAGATGTGCAGAGAGTCGCACGAAAGTATTTCACGCCACAGCATCGCTGCGTATTTTACGATCTGCCCGCCGCTGCTGAACCCAAGTCAGGGCCAGGACCTTTACCTAAGGAGAGTAAGTGATGCGAACCACTCAAATCGCGCTCGGTCTGCTGACGGCCTGTCTGCTTCCGGGCAGCGCTGTGAATGCACAGCACCGGCATAAAGCGCCGAAGAAGACCACGCTCCAAAACAGCGCAGTAAAACCTGTCACTGTTATGCCCCCGCTCGGCACGCCTCATCCCCTGCGGCTGCCTGCGGTCGTCGAGCGGACTCTGCCGAACGGACTGCGCATCGTGCTGCTGGAGGATCATACACAGCCCGCGCTCTGGCTGAGGCTGGCCCTGCCGGCCGGATCTATCCGCGATCCCCGCAATCGGGTCGGCCTGGCGGAGATGACCGCTGCCCTCCTGACCAAGGGCACGACGACTCGCACGGAAGCCCAGATCGCCGATATGGTCGATGGACTGGGCGCCTCGGTAGGGGCAGGCGCCGATGCGGACTACCTGACCATCTCCGCCTCTGGCCTCAGCAGCTATCGCAACACGCTGTTCGAGCTGCTCGCCGATGTCACCCTGCGCCCGACATTTCCATCCCTGGAGATCGATCGTTACCGCACTCTGGCGCTCAGCAGTATCACACAGAGTCTGGCGGACGGCGGCACGCTGGCCGACATCGCCTTCAGGCGGCGTCTCTATAGAGGGCACCCGTATGGCGACTTTGCCATCGGAACGCCCGTCTCGCTGCCGGAGATCCTCCAGCAGGATTTGGCGACTTTCCATCAGACCTATTTCACTCCCAATGTCGCCACCCTCTTCGTCGCAGGCGATATCACTCTCGAACAGACGACGGCCAAAGCGACCGCCGCCTTCGGAGAGTGGGAGCGTCGATCGGTCCCCTCCCTGCCGCTGTCTCCCCGACCTCTGCCGGCAGCAGCAGAGCCTCAGATCACGCTGATCGATCGTCCCGGCTCGGCCCAGACTCAGATCCGTATCGGCACGGGCATTGCAGGGACCAGCGATCCGAAACGCTATATCGGCTCGGTCGCCACCCTCATTCTCGGAGCAGGCAACGATAACGGTCGCCTGACACGGGAAGTGCGCGTGAAGCGCGGCCTGACTTACGACATACACAGCAGTTTCGCCCGGCAGGCCCAGGCCGGGGCGTTCGAGATCAGCACGTTCACCAAGACAGCGTCTACTGCCGAAGTCCTGCGTCTCACTCTGGCGGAAACCGCGAAGCTGGCGCAGGATCCTCCGACCGAGCGTGAACTGGTCGACAGCAAGACTCTGCTGAACGGGGAGTTCGCGCTCAGCGTCGCCACCACGCCGGGACTGCTCGGACGGTTGGAGACCGCAACGCTCTATGGCAACGGCGCGAGCGATCTGACGCTGCGCGCCGACCGGATCCAGGCGGTGACCGCTCCGCAGGTCTCGGAGGCTCTGCGCAGTCTCAGCCTGCGTGGCGCGCAGATCGTGCTGGTGGGCGATGCGAAAGCGATCGAGAAAGACGTCCGTCCGTTCGGCAAAGTGGTCGTCATTCCGGCGGATGGTCTGGATCTGCTTTCACCGACGCTGCTGCCGCAGAAAACCGCTGAGAGTGAGCCCCCGACCGTCAAGCCGACTGCGGCAGACATAGAGGCGGGCAAAGCGCTGCTGGCCGCGACCATCAAAGCGCACGGAGGCGACGCCTTCCTGAACCTCAAACAGTTCGAAATGCGCGGCAAAGGCGAACTCTCTCCGCCTGGCCAGGAGCTCAAACTCCCGGTGGACAAGGCGGTTCTCACCTTCGTCCTCCCGCATCGCAGCCGCTACGACCTGCAGACGGCGTTCGGCAGCGTCGTCCTTGCCACAGATAAGGACGGTTCCGGCTGGCTCAGCGCGCTGGGACAGGTGCAGGATGCGCCTTCAGGCGTCGGCAATGTCGGCGACCCAACAGACCTTCTGCGCAAAGCCTCTCAGGAGGGCTTTACGGCACGGCTTCTTCCGGAGAAAACGGGCGACAAGCCGCTTACCGATGCGGATGGCAGGAGCCTGCACGGTTTCACCGTCACCGATAACACCGCCGGCCGCACTGCGCGCGTCTACGTTGAAACCGAGAGCGGCCTGATGCGCCGAGTGGTCATCCCTCAGTCCAAAGGCGATCTCACCATCCTGCTGGGCAGCTATCACAGCACCGAGGGCGTACAGCTCCCCGGCTCTCTCAGGATCACACAGAACGGCAAGACCTTCGTCACCCTGACCTTCGACTCGTTCGCCATCAACAAAGCGGTCGATGACGCCCTGTTCGTCCGCCCGAAATAGAGACATAAAAGAGACCTCCCCTTCGTAAAGGGAGGGGACAAGCAAAAGCCCCTCCTTGTAAGGAGGGGCTGGAGAGGTTCCGATTCGAGAGCACTTAGTTTTTCAGTTTGGATTTGAACTTGGCGCGGAACTCCGCGATTTCCGGGGCGATTACGTAGCGGCAGTAGCGCTCGGCCGGGTGCAGGTTATAGTAGTTGACATGATAATCTTCCGCCTTATAGAAGTTGGTGAAAGGCGCGACTTCCGTCACGATCGGGCTGGGCCAGACATGCTCTTTCGTGAACTTCTGAATCACTTCGGTGGCCGCCTTGTGCTGTGCCTCGCTGCGATAAAAGATTATGGAGCGATACTGGGGGCCTTCATCGTTGCCCTGCCGGTTCGGTGTCGTCGGGTTTCGGACGGTGAGCAGCACCTCCAGCAGGTCGCGATAGGTGATCACTTTGGGGTCGAAGACGATGTTGAGAGACTCGGCATGCCCTGTCGTACCAGTTTCAACCTGTTCGTAACTCGGCCTGGCGACCTTGCCGCCTGCATACCCGGAATCCGCTCTCTCGACACCCTTGAGCTGCTTGAAGATGGCCTCCATGCTCCAGAAACATCCGGCGGCAAAGGTCGCCACCTCGCGCGCTGGCGCGGTCTTCGGGCCGGAGGCAGGCGTCTGCTGGGGAACGGGCGCCGCCAGACTCGCGGTGCCCAGACTTCCCAGAAGCGCCGCTGTGAATGTATAGACGAGAAATGCCCTGCGGGGCTGTCGTGTAAGTTTCATTTCGTATGTTCTCCTTCTCCGCCATAATGCATCTCATTGGAGAAGAGACGCAGGGCGAAGATTTTTGTTTGCCTTACCGAAGATCTGTTGAAGATATATACGGCAGACAAAGCAGGAACAGTTTCGCGACACACAAAGTTCCCGGCTGCTAATGCACGTTTGCGAACTGTTCTTCGGCCGCCCCGCGGAAGGCGCCGCTGCTCTGATCGCCGGTGCCGGGAAAGCCCGCGTGCTGTACCATCCAGATCGTAATCAGGTCGTGGGTGGTGTCGATGTTCATCAGACAGGTCGCCGTGATGGGCTTCGACTCGGAGGCGATCCAGAACAGGGCGTCGGTCGTCATCGCCTTGTGCGCGGCGATATCGGCATAGCCGACAGCTTCCAGGTCCAGTGTGCGCTCTTTGTCTGCCACGAGTGTGACGGCGCCTGCCAGCGAATGGCTGTCCACAAACGGCTGGAGCGCCGACGCGATCTTCGACGCTGGCGCTTTCTCCTCGGCCTGTGCAGGCAGCATCGCACTGCAGAGTGAAGAGAGGGCGAGCAGAAGCAGAGGAGCATGAAGCCATAGATCGGTTTTCATAAATTGTGATTCCCGGAAGAGTGCGAGGTGAATTCAAGAGACTATCTCCCTTTTCTCTCCGCACCGTGTTTTCTCCTCCTCGAAAAGATAGGGGCTTTCCCCCATCGAAATAAGGGCAGATACCGATTGCTCCCATTTCCTCTCCCCGTATAATATACTCACCGAACCAGATGCAAAGACGAGTTCTGTACACGGCGATGCTTTTGATCGCATGGAAACCCTTGGGTTCTTTGCCGGGATGTTATGAACTTTTTCGGCAGAAAAGCAGTCAATTAAATCGGCTGGCGGACATATTTGCCTGCAAGGGAGCATTAACGTGTCTTTCATAGGCATGTTATCCTATTTTCGAGGTCACATCAGGAAGTTCCCAGCGATTTGGGAAGTCAGGCCGAGTCGCTGGCTGCCCTATGACCTCCTCGTTTGATGCAAGGAGAAATGATGAAACATCGACCAGACGCCTCTCGATGGCGCGCTCTGCTTTTGCTGTCTTTGTTTGGCCTCGCGGTAACTGCAGTTCAGCCCGTCCGCGCTCAAAATGGTATCCGTGTTACGGGCCATGCTGCAGACGAGCAGAGCTTTGCAGTCCAGATACCCGGTCTCAGGGGGCTGAAGTCCCTCTCGGCTGGCAGCGCTCACGATATCGCGATCAAGAGCGATGGAACGGTATATTCCTGGGGCGATAACGGAAGCGGTCAGCTGGGCAGCGGTTCCACGGGCAGCTCCGGCACGCCCGTTCGGGTTCTGACAGTAACCGGAGCGGTCTCCGTCGCTGCCGGAGAAAATTTCAGTCTCGCTGCACAAAGCGACGGCACGGTATGGGCCTGGGGCAGCAATAACAACTATCAGCTGGGCGATGGGACCACCAATGGCAGAACGGCTCCTGGCCAGGTCACAGCCTTTCACGATGTGACGATGGTGGCCGCAGGTTTTGAACACTGTGTCGTTTTGAGAAAAGACGGGACCGTATGGGCCTGGGGCAGCAACCAGTATGGAGAACTCGGGAACGGAACCAGTCAGGTCGCAGGAGCCCCTTCGCAGGTTGCAGGTCTGACAGGAATTGTGGCGATCGCTGCAGAAAACCGGCACAGTTTGGCCGTGAAGAGCGATGGAACGGTGTGGGCCTGGGGTTCCAATGTGCGCGGCGAACTCGGAGACGGCACCACCACCAATCGGAATATCCCTGTCCAGGTCCAAGGGCTGACCAGTGTGGTGGCTGCGGCGGCAGGGTGGAATCACTCTCTCGCCGTCAAGAGCGATGGCACGGTATGGGCATGGGGATACAACGGCTGGGGACAGCTTGGAGACGGTTCGACTGCCGACAGACTGACGCCCGTTCCGGTCGCTGCACTGACCGGCGTCACCGCAGTGAGTGCCGGCCAGTCGCATAGCATCGCTCTGAAAGCCGACGGAACCGTATGGACCTGGGGCGACAACGCCTACAGCGATCTCGGCGATGGAACCTCTCTCTACCGAACCACGCCGGTGCAGATGCTTTTCAGCGGTTACACAAGCGTCGTTGCCGGAGGAGGTAATGATACGCTGGTCATCAGCACCGATCCGGATCCCCACTTTACGCCGCTTGCGCGCCACGATCTGGTCTGGCAGGATACGCAGTCTTCTTCCCTCCTGCTTTCCCCCTGGGACGGACTCACTCCCCTGATTCCGCAGGTCTCCCCGTCGAACTCTCTGGCCCAGAACATCGCGACAGGCTGGAAAATCGTGGCAACGCCCGATCTGGATGGAGATGGACAGCCGGATATCATCTGGCAGAACACGAAAACGGGGGATGTGACCTACTGGATCATGGACGGTAAGAACCTCCGCATCGCAGGCGCAATCGCCTACGGAGTAGACCTGGCATGGAAGATCGTGGGAGCTCCCGATATCAACGGGGATGGAAATCCCGATATTCTCTGGCAGAATACCCAGACAGGCGACGTCGTCTACTGGCTGCTGGCGAAAGCGACCGTGGTGGGCGGCGGTGTAATCTCCTATGGCGTGCCCCTCCAGTGGCAGATCGTCGGAACCGCCGACCTCAATGGGGACGGCCACCCCGACATTGTCTGGCAGAGCAATCAGACAGGTGCGGTCCTGGTCTGGTATATGCTTGGAGATCTGTTTATGGGCGGCGAGCGCATCGCTGCCAGTGCGCCTCCGGGATGGAACATCATCTCTGTGCAGGATATCGATGGCGATGGGAAACCCGATCTGATCTGGCAAAACACCCAGGTAGGAGGCGTCGTCTACTGGCTGATGAACAACGCTCAGCTGAAGAATAACGGTACGATTTCGCTCAGCGTACCGTCTGGCCTGACGGGTGTGCGCGCTCACTAATCTCCGCTAACCTGAACTCCCTTCTCCTGCAGCCTTTGTCTTGGTGCAGGAGAAGGGAGCTCGGCATTTTCAGGTTCTTCAGGAAACGCCTGTCGGCCTCTGTATCATCAGGCGAGCATCTTGGTGATGACGGTGCCGGAGACATCGGTAAGGCGGAAATTACGGCCCTGAAACTTATAAGTCAGGCGCGTATGGTCCAGGCCCATCTGATGAAGCATGGTGGCGTGGAGATCGTGGACATGCACCGGGTCCGCGACGACATTATAGCCGAGTTCGTCGGTGCTGCCGACGATTGTGCCGCCCTTGATACCGCCTCCCGCCATCCAGATGCTGAACGCCTTCGGATGGTGATCCCGCCCCAGAAACTTCGATCCCCCCCGCTCCTCGTTCATCGGGGTGCGCCCGAACTCTCCGCCCCAGACGACCAGCGTCGTATCCAGCAGGCCGCGCTGTTTCAGATCCTGAATGAGGGCGGATGCTGCCTGATCGGTCTCGCGGCAGAGGCGGCTCAGTCCGGTGGTCAGGTCGTCGGACTGCGACTCCCCATGATGATCCCAGCCCCGATGGTAGAGCTGCACGAAGCGCGTTCCCCGCTCGACCAGACGCCGCGCCAGCAGGCAGTTGTTCGCGAAAGAGCCTTTGCCCGGCGTCGTGCCGTAGAGATCCTGGACAGACTGCGGCTCTTTCGCGATGTCCATCAGGTCTGGCACACTCGTCTGCATCCGGTAAGCCAGTTCGTAGGCCGCAATACGGGTCGCGATCTCGGGGTCACCGACATCGGCCAGATGATCGTGGTTCAGATCCCGCAGAGCGTCCAGCGACTGACGGCGCACCTCCGTCTCCATCCCGTCCGGATTGGAGACGAAGAGCACCGGATCGCCCTGCGAGCGGAACTCGACGCCCTGATAGACGGTCGGCAGGAAGCCGCTGCCCCAGCAGGACTTGCCTCCATCCGGATTGCGGTCGCCGGAGAGCAGCACGACGAAGCCAGGCAGGTCGCGGTTGGCGCTGCCGAGCCCATAAGTCAGCCAGGAGCCCATGCTGGGCCTGCCGATAAGCTGGGTGCCGGAGTTGAGGAAGATCTGTGCGGGCGCGTGGTTGAACTGCTCGGTGTAGAGGGAACGCACGACGCAGATGTCGTCGGCGATCCTGCCGAGATGTGGCAGCAGGGCGGAAATCGGGATGCCGGACTTGCCCTGCGGCGTGAACGTGTGCGGAGAGCCGAGCAGACGCGGTGTGCCTTTGATGAACGCGAACCG
>JAYTGR010000396.1:0-13936 GCA_043733205.1 Chthonomonadaceae bacterium | reverse complement strand
CCGGACAGCATCTTGAAGCGCGGTTCAATATCGCCTGGTGCGATTTCGGGGCAGGGAAATGGGCGGCATGCTATGCCGCCTTCACCAGTCTGCTGCAGATCGCCCGATTCATCGGGGATCAGGGGCGGGAGACCATGACGCGCGCATGGCTCGGCATTTTTCTTGCCGCTGCCGGAGATCGCGACGGCGCGCTGGCCTACGGTAAGGACGCGCTGTCGCAGGCGCTTTCCCGAGGGGATCGGCGCGCAGAACTCTACGCCCAGCTCGCTCTGGCGGACGCCTACAGCGGCGACCGCCTGCGGCAGGGGGAGGCGCGGTATCATATCACGCAGGCCCTTGCGGTCGCCGCCGCAGTGCGCGAAACCCGCGCGGAGATCGAATGCCGCCTGCGTCTGGCGCACCTCAGCGCCCAGAGCGGTTCGGTGACGGAACTGCGCGATGCCGCCGCCCGAGCGCTCGCGCTTGCGCGGCGTCTCGGCGCACGCCACATGGAAAGCCTGGCCCGAGTCTGGCTGGCGGAAGCTCTCTATCGGGAAGCGAACTCCGACCCCGCTCTGGCGCGCAGCGCAGCCGAATCTGCCGTCGTCCTGGCCGACAGCCTGGACCTGATCGAAGGCCGCTGGAGAGCAAGATATATTCTGGCACAGATACTCCTGGACAGCGCCCCTTCGGAACCGACAGCGGAAACGGCGCTGCGCGAGGCGGTCGTTCTCCTCGAATCTCTGCGCGCAGCCCTCATCGCGACAGGAATTCCCGATACACTTCTCGAAAATGAGGACTGCATTGCGGTCTACGTGCTTTTGGTTCAGCTGCTGCGTCAATCGGGACGCGCCGCAGAGGCCGATACCGTGCTGGAACAGGCCGGATGGCCTCCGCTGAATGCCCGTCTGATTACGGGTGCCGATACCGCAGTCCCCACACTACGAGGAGCGCAATGACGCCTGTGACTCCCGGAAGTCCGGTCTCCCCGGACAGTTCCGGCACCCTCTCTGCCGACGGATCGGCTCCCCACGGAGCGGTACGCCTCGAATCACGCCTGCCCTCCCGGGCCTGTGTCAGGGCAGCCTGTGCTCTTATTTTCCTGTGCCTGCTGTGCGGCTGCGGCGGCCTCGCCTTTACGGGCGGCAGCATTCCGCCGGGCGGGAGCCGCATGTTTGGGCGCGTGGCCGCAGCGGAAAATCCCCTGGAGCCTCTGGCCCACGTCGCTGTGCAGATAGAGACCCGGCCGATTACCGGCGGCCTCCGCACACTCATGGCGACGACTGCCGCAGACGGCACCTTCAGCTTCCCCAGCGTTCCGACGGGAAGCACCTCCACTACGATCACCGTGACCGTCACACCCGACCCGGCGCTGCAGCGCCAGTCGCAGCAGGTCGTCTTCCAGGCGAACAACGCGGTCGCCGACAACCTGGTCGTCGCGCTGCCGCTCAGTTCCTTCGATGTCGCTTCGGCGGCAGAGCTCAAACTCGGTGACATCACCACAGTGCCGCCGGGGGCTGCCGCCGCTATTCATGCCCGCCTGCTCGATGCCAGTAAAAAGCGGCTGTCTGTCCAGCCGACACTGCTGTTCGCAGGCAACTTCGGCAGCATCGCGCTCGACGAAACCTTCGCCGCGACAGAGAAGGGCACCGGCTCGGTCACCGCTTTCTGGTACACCCTGCCGAGCGTCACCAAGCCGATCGTCGTCGACCCGACCGCTGCGGCGCTCCCACCCGCCCCGCCGGATCTGCCTCCCGCTCCCAATCCCATTCCCACCAAGCCCTCCCAGTGACAGGTAATTGCAGGCTTAAGGGACGCGGCGTTTGCCGTCGATGAGCGGAGGATCGAGCAGAATACGCTGGGACTCGCTGAGAAGGGGTTCGATGGCTTCGAAGGCGGCACTGCCCGGACTGTAAGAGTGCATTCCCCAGCGCAGATGCGCTGGGCTGTACTTCATGTAGAGTGTGCGCCGGGTATGCGGCCCCTTCCAGGGCAGGGTGCCGTGCTGCAGAGCTTCGGTGAACAGCAGGCAGTCGCCGGCGCGCAGGGGCACCTGCTGCACGATAGGGTGCGGGCGCTGGAGCAGAGCGATGTCCTCGGGGCATCGGAAACTGCTTTTGTGGCTGCCGGGAATGCAGGCGAAACCTCCCGCTCCCAGCGGCATATCGTTCAGGGCGAACACGACGACAGTCAGGCCGCTGTAGATGCGGTCCTTGATGACATGATAGTACTGGGAAGCATCGTAGGGCGTACCGCCGCCGTGCAGAAACAGGCCCTCGCCGCCCGGCGTCAGAAAGATGGCATAGTCGTGGTCGAAGCGCATGTGGCTGCCTAGAATCGACTTCAGCATCGGCAGCAGGCGGGGATGGTCTAGCAGCGCCAGGAAGTCCGGTCCCCAGGTCAGCAGATCGGTCCGTTTCGTGTTCTCCGGCTGTCCGCGCCAGGCGGGATCGCGCCGGGCCTGGGCGTCCAGCCAGGCGTTCATCCGCGCCAAATTTTCTGGAGGAATGACGTTCTCGACGACCAGATAACCCCATAGATCGAACAGATATTTCTCTTCCTCATTCATCGTGCGCTGCCTGCCTCGTTCTGATCGCTGCCAACGGATCGCCTGGCGGCTTCGCCCTGCTCTCCTGCCATATTCCGCCCATCCTTTTCCACGTCTCTCGCTCTGCATTGTACCCTGCACTGCGCCCCCAGGAAAAGCAGTGCAGGAGACTGAGGCGGCGAACGGTAAATTGAGAGGGATGCGGCGACCCCAGGCAAAGGAGAATGAAATCATTCCCTGTGCGGTCTCGTAATGGATAAATGTGTGGATCGCAGGAATGAAGTGTATCCCAGGAAGAAGATGAAGAGGCCTCCATGCAGGACGACTATAGAACCTATAATGCTCCCGGATCGGGCAGGAATGGGGCAGCGCCGGCTGACAATCGGATGCTGCTTTTGCTCGCTACGCTGGTCACGGCAGGACTGTTTTTTGTGCCCTACAGCGACTACCTGCTCTACCCTCTGCGCCTCTTTGTCACATTCATTCATGAGAGCGGGCACGCGATGGCTGCGCTGCTGACCGGGGGAAGTGTGGATTCGCTGCATGTCAGTCCTGGGGGCAGCGGTGTCACCTGGATACGCGTGTCGCCGCTCTGGGCCTGGATCTCCCTCTCGGGCGGCTATGTAGGATCCGCGCTGTTTGGGGCGCTGCTGCTGCAGACCGGGAGATTGACGCACTGGCGGCACGCAGGGCGCACGACGCTCTATGCGGCGGCGTTCTATATCCTCGGCATAACAGTCCTGTGGGCGCACAACCCGTTCAACAATCCTGGCAACAGCTTTACTGGAGGGGGCGCGTTCACACCGGACTTCTTTACCCCGCTGGCAGGGGGCTGCCTGTTCTTCCTGTTGTTTGCGCTGGCCAAACTGTCTTCGCCGCGCTTCGCCAATTTCCTGGCCGCGTTTCTGGCGGTACAGTGCAGTCTCAATGCTCTGGTCGATCTGCGAACCCTGCTTTTTATCACCACGAACAACCTCGGCGATAACGACGCGGTGTTTATGTCGCAGCACTATCTTCTGCCCCCGACGTTTTGGGCATTGCTCTGGGCCGGGATCGCCCTGATCGTGATCGTGCTGTCGCTGTGGAGTTATAACCGGGCGATCTCCGCACAGCTGCGGGAACAGGGGCATTACGATCCCACAATGACGGAATAGGGCGGAGAGATGTTGGGATGAGACTATCGAAATCGCGCAGCAAAGCCAGCGAAGCCAGCGCCTGTGAGCATTGCGGCGCATTGACTTACGGTGACACGCTGCGCTGCCCGCAGTGCCATAAGTTTCCGATCAAGATGCATCGCTGTTCGCACTGTCAGTGTATCTCCGCCCAGACCGCCGAGCGCTGCTGGAAGTGTGGACGGGCATTCCTCCCGGACGGAGACTACCTCTGAGAGACTCCTTTTGCCGTTCGATCCTGCCTTCTTCGTCGCCTCCTTGTGTGCTTTTCCGCCCCCTGTGATCTATTTCACACTATTTTTGCATCGTATGCCCTTGACCACGGTTCTCTAACTCACTATAATAAGTCATTGATCCTGCAGAGGGCGTGCTCAATGTTCCTGCACGGTCGAGGCGTCATTCGGGGAAGAGAGACATGAACATTACTCTGCTGGGAACTTCAGGAGCGGAAGGCTGGCCGGGACTTTTCTGCCGCTGTTCTGTCTGCCAGGCCGCGCGGACCGAAGGCGGGAAGAATCGGCGGACCCGTTCGTCCGCGCTGATCGACGGCGTCCTCAAACTGGATTTCCCTGCCGACATCCTGCAGCAGGTCGTGCGGTGGAACATAGACCTGCTCGATCTGCGTGCCATTCTCTTTACGCATTCCCATGACGATCATCTCTGCGCCGCTGAACTTCAGTATGCAGGCCCTTACTTCGTTCCAGCGCCGATTGCACAGCGTATGCCCATCTACGGCCCCATAGACGCCATCTGCAAGATCAAAGCTGCCATCGATACCGACCTTCTGCCTTTTTCGCTGCATGTTTTGCAGCCCAATGAACCGGTCGGCATCGCCGGATACACGGTCACGCCCGTTCTCGCGCAGCACGATCCGAAAATCGTCTGCTTCAACTACCTCATCACGGATCCGGCCGGCGCCACACTGCTCTATGCCACCGATACGGGCTGGTATGAGGAAGAGACCTGGCGCGTCCTCGAACAGAACCGCTTCGACGGTATCGTGGTGGAGTGCGGCAATGGCCCGGAAGAAGGCGGCTATGCCGGCCATCTCTCCATTCGGGAGATTCATGCCCTGCGCGAACGTCTGCTGGCCAGTGGCAGTATTACACAGACGACGCCTGTGGCTGCAACCCATTTTCCGCACCTGAGCGGAATGCTGCATGCTGAACTGGAAGCCGCATTCGAACCCAGCGGCGTTCTTGCCTCCTACGACGGCATGGAGATGGTTATCCCTGCCCCCATGAAGTCATAATGCCTGCTCAGGGCAGGAAATAGCCCTGTCCGCCGCGAACCCTACGCCTGAAGTTTCAAAGAGGAACCGGCGGTCTGTCTGAGAAGGCAGGCTTCAGGAAGAGGGCATGATGGCGGAAGCGAACGAAGTGGCGTTGAATCAGGTGGCGATCCTGCTGCGGGCAGGCGACGATGTCGCGGTCGCCAAGACCCGGATCGCAGGCGGAACAGTGCTGAACTACGCCGGCGGCGCCCTGCCGCTGCGCCTGGATGTGCCGGCCGGGCATAAGTTTGCGCTGCATGCCGTGCCGGACGGCGCGCCGGTTCGCAAATACGGGCAGATCATCGGTTATGCGACGGCGGATATTCGGCCCGGCGAACATGTCCATACTCGGAACCTGGGCTTCGGCAAAGGGCAGGCGGAAGGCGCAGGCGCGCTCCATCTGGACTACGAGTACAGCACCGCGATTCCTCCCGTCCACTTCTATCCTCCAGAGCAGATGCGCACCTTTCCCGGCTACGCGCGCTCCGATGGCCGCGTCGGCACCCGCAACTACGTCGGCCTCGTCTCCACCGTCAACTGCTCCGCCTCGACCGTTCAGGCCATCGCCGATCGTTTCCGCTCCCCGGACGCGCTCCGCGACTTTCCCGGCGTGGACGGCGTCGTCCCATTCTCGCACAAGAGCGGCTGCGGAATGCATCTGGGTGGCGCGGACTATGCGCAGCTGCAGCGCACGCTCGGCGGCATGGCGAACCATCCCAATATCGGCGGCTATCTCCTGGCTGGACTGGGGTGCGAAGTCAATCAGGCGCTCAGTATGGCGCAGAATGAAGGGCTGATCACCGCAGAGTCGATCCGTGTCGGACGGCCGCAGCTGCCGCCGATGGTCATCATTCAGGAAGAGGGCGGCATTCGCAAGGCCGTCCTGCGCGGCATCGAAGAGACGGTGAAGCTGCTGCGCCAGGCGAGCGCAGCGCAGCGGACCCTGCAGCCCATCTCCGGCCTGCTGATCGGAACCAACTGCGGCGGCAGCGACGGCAATTCGGGCATCACCGCGAATCCCGCAGTCGGAGATGCCGGGGACGAGTTCGTGCGCTACGGTGCGGGCTGGGTGCTTGCGGAGACATCGGAGACTTATGGCGCGGAGCATCTCCTGACCCGGCGTGCGGTGACCCCGGAAGTCGGGCAGAAACTGGTCGCGCTCATGCGCTGGTGGGAGTGGTATACCGGCATGTGGGGAGCCAGCATCGACGCCAACCCTTCGCCCGGCAATAAAGAGGGCGGCCTGACGACCATCTATGAGAAGTCGCTCGGCGCCCTCGCCAAAGGCGGCTCCTCACCCCTGGTCGAAGTCTACAAGTTTGCCGAACGCATCGACAAAAAAGGCTTCACCTTCATGGATACGCCCGGTCACGATCCCGTTTCGGTGACAGGGCTGGCCGCAGGCGGCTGCAGTCTGATCGTCTTTACGACCGGACGCGGCTCCTGTCTCGGTTTCAAACCCTCTCCTGTCCTCAAGATCGCCACCAACAGTCCGCTCTATCGTCGGATGGAAGAGGACATGGACATCGATGCGGGCGTTATCCTCGACGGCGTCGCGATTGCGGATGTCGGGCATCAGATCTTCGAGGAGCTGATCGCGGTCGCAGGCGGGAAGAAGACCAAAAGCGAGGCGCAGGGACTGGGCGAATCGGAGTTCGCCCCCTGGATGCTCGGGCCTGTGATGTAGAGAGATTGCAGGATCGTATGCGATGTGTCAGCTGGGGCATTGAGGCCTGCGAAGGGGAGAGAGGGATGCTGCTTGCCGTCGATGTAGGAAATACGAATATCGTGCTCGGAGTCTATGAGGGCACCGGCGCGGAGGCACGGCTGATCGGGGATTGGCGCATCCGCACCGACCGCGAGCGCACAACCGACGAACATGGGATGCTGGTCAAACATCTTCTGGAGCACAACGGGATCACGCTGCATCAGGTACACCATGTCGCCATCTCCAGCGTCGTTCCGACCATGAGCGAAACGCTGGCCGATCTGTCACGCCGCTACTTCGGCGCCGAACCGTTCGTGGTCAGCAGGGATACCGATTCGGGGATTGCAATTCACTATCAGCCGGCCTCCGATGTAGGCGCGGATCGTATCTGTAACGCCGTCGGGGCCTTCGCGCGATACGGAGGTCCCGCCATCGTAGTGGATTTCGGCACGGCGACCACGTTCGATGCCATCGCATCCAACGGGGACTACCTGGGCGGGGCGATCATGCCCGGCATCGGGATCTCGATGGACGCTCTGTTTCGGAACGCGGCGCGCCTCTATCGCGTCGAACTCATCGCACCGCCGCAGGCTGTCGGAACCACGACCACGCACGCTATGCAGAGCGGACTGGTCTTTGGCTTCGCGGGCCAGACCGATGCGATGGTGGACCGCTTCCGCAAAGAGATCGGGGAGAACGCGCGTGTTATCGCTACGGGCGGCCTCGCCGAACTGATTCACAAAGAGAGCCGCACCATCGAGCTGGTGGATCAGCGGGTAACGCTGGAAGGTTTGCGTCTGCTCTTCGAACGTCAAGGCAAGCGGAAGCCCTCTCTCTGACGGCCTCGATCGAGGAGCAGAGGGAGGGCTTCCGGGCACAACGAACGTGCCGCCAGCCTACGGTTTCGCCGGACCGCCGCTCGGCATGGCGGACTTTTCGCCCGTATCGGCCGGGACGCCGTTCTCGACGGGTTTATCCTGCGGAGCAGGCTTGCTGCATCCGGCAAGAAGGAAGCAGCCGAGGACACCCGCAAGGAGCGCCGAAAGGATTCGATCAGGCTTGGTCATGAGGCTATGCCTTTCCATTTCGAAGTAGTGTCTGCAGCAGAATTTTATTTTCTGTGCAGACACCATGGGAGTGCCGGCAGGATATTAGGGCCAGACGGTCAGGTTCTTGCCGAGGCTCCAGTAGTCGTTCTTGGTGGTCAGATCGCCGTTGTGCAGCGCCTTGACATGTCCATCGCAGAAAACCACGTTGTTGAGGCCCTTGCGATCCGCCTCCATAGTACGAGCGGTCTTCTTGAACGACGCGCTATGGCGGGCATCGGTCGTACCCACCGCGCCATTGACGCCTCTGGTGGAATCCAGGAAGCTCAGCGCAAGAGCGGAACCGGGCAATGGACCGCCGCACAGCCAGTCCCAGGTCTCCACCAGGACTACGGTGCCGGCGGGTTCCGAAATGGAGGGCAGGCCACGGGGCTTGTAGCTCTGTGCAACGTTGTTGGGCGCCCACCAGTCCACGATATTGTCGCTGATGCCGTAGGAAGAGGCATAACCGAAACCGCCGCAGGCAAGCTGGGTTTGGGCATTGGGACGGGGCGCGTTCGGGCAGATGAAGACGCCGGACAGGTCGGAGGCCAATGCCTGCCCACCGGTGCCCTTGCCGTTCGCGTTTTGGATATAGGGTGCAACCAGCTGCGGCCAGTAGTACGACGGAGCGCCGTATTTGCCTGTGGAGGGATCGTATCCGCTGAAGTAGGGACAGTAGATCTCATCGTAGTCCTGGACATACATGGTGATGCCCAGGCCAATTTGGCGGCAGTTGGAGAGGCAGGAGACGGCGCGTGCCTTCTCGCGTGCCTGCGCGAAGACGGGGAATAGGATTGCGGCGAGGATCGCGATGATCGCGATCACGACGAGGAGTTCAATCAGAGTGAATCCTCGGCGTTTGGCAGGACCAGATAACATGATAGCGGTTCTCTCCTTAGATGAGTGTCAGTGTCGAATAGACCTTCTTCCTCGATAAGTCCTCAATCCATAGGCCAGCGTCTTTGCCGTCACAAACAGTTGTATCGCAGTTTCCGGGAACGGGGAGTATAGGGTGATCACGGCATCTGCCGACAGAACAAACGGGATGAACTGTCTGAATATACCTATTATATCAGACAGAATGGCAAAAAAACAAGTCCCCATGCCTTTTACCGGACAGGGGACTATTGACGGAACAAAACTCAGCCTTCCAGGAGCAGGCTCTCCGGGTCTTCGAGCAGCTCTTTGACACGAACCAGGAAGCGCACCGCCTCGCTGCCGTCTACGATGCGATGATCGTAGGAGAGCGCCAGGTACATCATCGGGCGAATGACGATCTGTCCCTCCACTGCCATAGGCCGTTCCTGGATCTTATGCATACCGAGGATGCCGACCTGGGGAGTGTTCAGAATCGGCGTCGACATCAGCGAGCCGAAGATGCCGCCGTTCGTGATGGTAAAGGAGCCGCCCATGAGTTCCGACAGGGCGATTTTTTTCGCGCGGGCGCGCTCGGCGAGATCTTTGATGTCTTTCTCGATCTGTGCGAAGCTCTTTTTGTCGGCGTCCCGCAGGACCGGAACGACCAGCCCCTCGGCAGCCCCAACCGCGATCCCGATGTCGTAGTACTTCTTGAGGACGATCTCCGCGCCTTGAATCTCCGCATTCAGATAGGGGAAGGCTTTCAGCGCGCCGATGACGGCCTTGGTGAAAAAGGACATAAAGCCGATCTTGACGCCGTTGCGTTTCTCGAAGGCTTCGTTGCGGCGTTTGCGCAGATCCATGATCGCCGTCATGTCCACCTCATTGAAAGTGGTCAGCATGGCGGCAGTATTCTGGGCCTCTTTCAGGCGCGCAGCGATAACCTGGCGTGTCCGGCTCATCGGAATACGCTCTTCCCGGCCTGCACTGCCAGCTGCGGTCGCCACGACAGCCGGAGGCTTTGCGGGCGGCAGAGTCGGTGCGGGAGCGACATCTACTTTAGGCGTCATGATCCCAGGGGATGGAGCCGTCTGGACTGCCTTTTCGACATCTTCGCGGGTCACTTTGCCGCCGACGCCGGTTCCTGTGATCCGGCTCAGGTCCACGCCTTTGTCTTTGGCGACCTTGTCGGCGAGCGGCGTCGTATGCGGTGCGGGCCGGCCGTTTTCGGCTGCCTGCTCGACAGGCAGCGCGGCCGTCGGCTCCGTTTTCGGAGCCGCGCCGTTAGAGGCCGCAGCCGTCGAACCGGCTTCGGTCACGAGCGCCAGCACGTCGTTGACGCGGACCGTCTCGCCCTCCTGCCGAACGATCTTTTCGAGAACGCCGCCATACTCCGCCTCGAACGAGTTGTTGGCTTTGTCCGTCTCCAGTTCGACGAGTTCGTCGCCGATGGCGAACGTATCGCCCTCTTTTTTCAGCCAGCGCACGACGGTGGCCTCGATAATGGATTCTCCCATTGAAGGAACGCGTATCTCTACGGGCATCTCGCAATACACTCCGTTTCCAGAAACAAACGATTTATGCAGGAAGCCATAGGGCTTTTCATGGCCTCACGAACACTTTATTTGCGGCCGCGGCCTGCGCCCAGGCCCCAGTCCTCCACGGCGGAGGAAGCGGGCGATATTTCCGGAGCATCCTGCAGCGCTGCTGCGAGCAGATGGTTCTGTTCCAGCGTATGAGCCGCCATCGAGCCTTCTGCCGGACTGGCCGCTTCAGCACGTCCGACGTAACGCAGCTCCCCGCGCCAGTCGGCCTGATCGCGGAGGCGAGGGGCGGCGAAGTTCCAGGCCCCCATGTTCTGCGGCTCTTCCTGCAGCCAGACCAGTTCACGCAGGTTGGGATAGCCTGCCACGACGCGTTTGATCTCCTCCGCTGGGAACGGGTAGAGCTGTTCGACCCGTGCGACGGCCACGCGTTCGGCCTGCGAGAAAGCGTCCGTGCCGGAGAGATCGATGTAGACCTTGCCGCTGCAGAGCACGAGACGGGTGACATCCTCGGCATGCTGCTGCGCGACGGCATCGTCGATAACGGTCTGAAATGTGCCCGTCGCCAGGTCGTTCAGGGAGGATCCGGCGCGGGGATGGCGCAGCAGACTCTTCGGCGTCATGATGATCAGGGGGCGTGGATCGCTTTCCAGCAGGGCCGCCTGACGGCGGATCAGATGGAAATACTGGGCAGACGAGGTGCAGTTGGCGATGCGGATGTTGTCGTTGGCCGCGAGCTGCAGGAAGCGTTCGAGCCGCGCGCTGGAGTGTTCGGGGCCGCTGCCCTCGTAGCCATGCGGCAGGAGCAGCACCAGCGACGGCGTCTGCTGCCACTTGGCGGAGCCGGAGGTGAGGAACTGGTCAATGATGACCTGGGCGCCGTTGGCGAAGTCGCCGAACTGCCCTTCCCAGAGCGTCAGCACCTCGTGGGCATTGATGCAGTAGCCGTATTCGAAGCCCAGGGCGGCGTTCTCCGAGAGCGGACTGTTGTAGACAGCGTAGGCGGCCCGGGCGGAGGGCAGCGACTGCAGGGGCACAAAACGTTCGCCCGAGACGGTGTCGTGTATCACCTGATTGCGGTGCCCGAAGGTGCCGCGCTCCGAATCCTGCCCTGTCAGGCGGATGGGAGTGCCGTCCGACAGAATCGACGCGAAGGCGAGCGCCTCGGCCTGTCCCCACTCGATTCCGCCCTCCGCCTGAAGTCCGCCGCGCCAGCGGCTGAAGACGCGTTCCAGTTTGGGATTGACCTGCAGACCTTCCGGCCAGGTAAGCAGCGCGGTGTTCAGCGCGATCAGCTCCTCGGCGGGAACCGCAGTCGTCACCGTGCGCTGGCCTGCCGGGAGAGCCGCGGCGTCGGAAGCGTCTGCGGTTTCGGAGGGCAGCTGCTTGCGCGCCGCCATCAGGCGCTCTCGGACGGCGGAGATCATGGCCGCCGCCTGTTCTTCGGAGACGATGCCTTCTTTAAGCAGCTGATCGGCCCAGAGGTCGCGCACTGTGGGATGCGCCTCGATGGTCTCGTACATGCGCGGCTGGGTCAGGTCCGGGGCATCGCCCTCGTTGTGGCCGTAGCGTCGGTAGCCGATGAGGTCGATCAGGAAGTCTTTGTGGAACCGTTCGCGATACGCCACCGCCATGCGCGCCGCCGCGATGCAGGCCAGCGGATCGTCCGCGTTGACATGGACGATCGGGATCTCGAAGCCCTTGGCGAGGTCGCTCGAATAGCGCGTGGAGCGCCCGTCGCTCGGCAGGGTGGTGAAGCCGATCTGATTGTTGACGATAATGTGGATCGTTCCGCCGGTTCGGTAGCCGGAGAGATTCGTCATATTCAGCGTTTCGGCAACGACGCCCTGTCCGGGGAAGGCGGCATCGCCGTGAATGGCGATGGGCAGGGCAGCGCGGACATCCAGTTCCGGCTGGCCAGGATGGCTGCGCTGCTCCTGGGCGGCGCGGGTATAGCCCTCGACGACCGGGTTGACGAACTCCAGGTGGCTGGGGTTCGGCACGAGCGTGATGGGCATCTCGCGGATGCCGCTCTCTTTGTACGCGCGGCGGAAACCGAGATGGTATTTGACGTCGCCCGGATAGCCGCGGCCGCTGCGTCCGGCGACAGAAGCGGATTCGTCTCGGCTCTGCTGGGTCTCGAAACCGACGAGGATGTTGGCGTAAGGTTTGCCCAGGACGTGGGCCAGAACGTTCAGCCGTCCCCGGTGCGCCATCCCCATGACGACATCGCGGGTGCCGTTCTCCGCCGCCTGCCGGATGATCTCGTCCAGGATCGGCACGAGCATGTCGGTGCCTTCGATGGAGAATCGTTTGCTGCCTTTGAAGGTGGAGTGGATGAATCGTTCGAACGTTTCTACTTCGGTGAGGCGTTCCAGCAGATCCTGTTTCTCTTCGGGGGTCAATCGGGGAAGGAAGGCGCCGCTCTCGGTCGAGTCGCGCAGCCAGTAGCGTTCTTCGCTGTTTTCGATATGCTCGTCGTCGTAGCCGATGGTGCCGGTATAGACCTGCCGGAGCCGCTCCAGCGCCACGCGTGCATTGCCGGTCTCGCGGGCAATGGGGCCGCCGACCACACTGGAGGGCAGCGCCTCCAGGGTGCGCGCCGTCATTTTATGCGCCTGCAGTTCCAGGCCGGCATCTCCGGGCGGAGTGAGGCCGAGCGGATCGACATGCGCTTCGATATGCCCGCGCTGCCGAATGAAACGCGCCAGACGGGCGGCTGCCGCCGCAATGCGAATCGTCTCCGCTTCGTCCCGGCTGTTCGCTGCAGGAGTGGTCAATGTGGCAGAAGACACAGCCGGAGCCACGTCTGCGGACAGGACGGCGTCCGTATCTACGGGGTTGTTATCAAAAAAAGCGCGGGTCTCCGCATCTACCGATGTCGGGTCTTGCCGATAACGGTCCAGGAGTTCCAGCGCATAGCCCGCGTTAGGGCCGTGAAAGAGATGTAAGTCGCTCATCACGTAATTCTTACTTTCGTCAGGTCACTTCGTCGCTGAAAAGTGGCCGGATAAGATTGACATTAGGGTTATCATACCGCCTTTTATAGGGGTAAGTCAAGCCGCCGCAGCCACAATCCAGGGCTGGCGCATCTAAATTCCATTCAGCGAGCCTCGACCTAACATGCCTCGCCGGATCCGCCCCTCCATCAAGGGGTTATCAACCAAGGGGTTATCAGCCACGGGAACATCCATCGAATCCGTCAAATCCGTCAAATTCGTCAAGGGATGATAACTCCTCGCTTCCACTTAATCCAGTAAATCCTGTCTAAAAATCCGATGCAGGGCGCTGGTGCGTTTTACACGGGGCCGATGAGCTGAGCATAGAGTTTTTGTTGGGTCTCCAGAAGCTCTGCGTAGCGGCTGTGGCGGGCGGGGTCGGGCTGGAAGGTCTGGCCGGTGCGGGCTGCGGCATCGGAGGCTGCAGAGATCAGTCCGGCGGCTTCCATGGCGAGCAGGGCTGCGCCGCGGCTGCTGGCTTCGGCCTCGGCGGCAAGGGTGAGAGGCTGACCCAGGGCGTCGCAGAAAATCTGCGTCCAGACGGGGGAGTGGCCGAGCGCTCCCCCAGACGCCACGATCTGATTGGCCTGCGGGAAAAGCTGATGCAGACTGCGGGCCGCCAGGGCGAAACGCAGTGCGACGGCCTCCATCGCGCAGCGCAGAATCTCGACGGGCTGCGCGTCGAGGTTCAGACCGGTCAGTGCAGCGCGCGCGTCCGGGTTCCAGCCCATGCTGCGCTCTCCTGCCAGGAACGGCAGGAAGGTCAT
>JAYTGR010000395.1:0-1853 GCA_043733205.1 Chthonomonadaceae bacterium | reverse complement strand
TTAAGGAGAAAAACCGTGTATCAGCCCCAGCCAAAGCGCAGCATGACGCGTGGGTTCACCCTCATCGAACTACTCGTAGTCATTGCGATCATCGCTATTCTCGCCGCTATTCTCTTCCCTGTTTTCGCTCAGGCTCGTGAGAAGGCTCGCCAGATCTCCTGCCTCAGCAACGTCAAGCAGCTCTCGCTCGCCTACACCATGTATGTTCAGGACTACGACGAGACCTCCCCGCACATGGACGGCACCGGTGACTTCCCCAACCGCCTGTACCCGTATGTCAAGAATGCACAGCTGTTCCTCTGCCCGGACCGCAGCGATACCGATGCGACTGAAGCTCCGGATGGCGTGAATAACACCAACCGTTCCATCGGTTACGGCTACAACTGGGGCCCCATTCAGCGTCGTGGTGGCGGTCTTGTGCTTGGACAGCAGTATGTCAGCGGCACCTCCGGCCCCTCCTATTTGCCCGGTGTTGCGCTCGCTGGGATCGTCTCCGCTGCGCAGATGGTAGGTTTCATCGATTCTTATGACACGCCTCGTATCACTGGCACCATGACCTTCCTGGCCTGCACCTGGAGCGGTAACACGAATGGCTCCCTGCGGCACGGCGGGCGCTTCAACGTCGGATTCGTCGATGGCCATGCCAAGAGCATCAACATGAAGGCTGGCTGGGTCAGCGGTGCCGAGCGCGGTACCTTCATTCGGCCGCGCGCTACGGATCAGGTCTCCTACTGGTGCGCCGATCCAGGCGCGACCTACGACTCTCCGAAGCCCAACAACAGCGCCGCAAACGACGGTGTCGGCATTCCGCTCCAGCAGTGTGGTCAGTACGGTGCCTACATGGACGCCAACTTCCCGCCCTGTCCCGCAGGCGGCAACGTTCCCGGCGGCGCCTGTATGATGCCCGATTAGTCTCTCAGGGAGATCGAGAAAGTCATGAAAACAAGCAGCCTAAAATCTCGACTTGGCCTTGCGCTGGTCGTTCTGGCGGCCGTCGGTCTCGCCGGATGCAATAACTCACCCGCAGCCGTTCCGATCGACCAGCGCAAGCCGGGACAGGATATCTCCCCCGCAGATCGCACAGACAAACGGGGCGGTGTTCCGCCCGCAGAGACGTCCGCTCCAGGCGGCAAATAGTACCGGCGTCTGCCGGAAGAAGAAGCATACTTGCTGAGAGGCGGAACTATTCTGCCTCTCAGCCTCTTTTCTGAGTGTGGAAGCCGCTCCAATCCTCAAAAGGGAGTGCGGCGAATGGGAAAAGCAGAATGAAGCTGCCAAAACTGAACGCAGTCAGGATTTCGCCCCAGGCGGCTGTGCCCGTCGTGTTAATCTTTGCGGTCTCTATCGTTGGGTTAGAATGGCGCAGTCTGAACGAACTGGACCATCCCAAGCCCTATAAAGTCGGCTGTATCGGGTGCCACTCGGATAAGAAGACACTGGAGGCGATGGCGGAAAAAGCGGGCGACCGGCTCTATCTGGTCCACAACGGCCAGCTGACCGAAGCGCAGCTTAACCTCCTGTTCAACAAGCCCGGTTCAGCTGTGCCAAAGAAATCCACTGGATCTTACTGAGGCACGTATCCTCGATCAGCGCAGCTCCAGGGCAAGAGCCTCATCGGCCTGCAGAGAGACCGTCAGGGTGAGTTTGCCATTGACGGAGGAAGAAGAGACGGGCAGTTTTGCGCCGGTGAGCAGATCGACGGCCTCCGGGCTGGGGCCGGCTCCCAGGCCGAGCGCGGCCAGATCTATCGTCAGGGTCGCCGCTGCAGACTGCCGGGTATCGTTGAGGAGAGTGAACAGCCGCCTGCCGTAGCGCTCCACATAGACTCCGGCACTGCTGCTCTTCGCCTGCGT
>JAYTGR010000394.1:0-1854 GCA_043733205.1 Chthonomonadaceae bacterium | reverse complement strand
ACACACCCGAGATACAAACCACGGATCCGGTCGTACCGCCCAAAGGGATCCGGGTCGATAAGCCCTGGAAACAGAGGCTGCTCCTGCACCTCATGGTTCTCGGCCCCGGCCTTATCGTGATGGAGGCCGACAACGATGCCGGAGCCGTTTCGACCTACACCCAGGCTGGCGCGCAGTATGGCCTGCATCTGCTCTGGCTCATGCTGTTTCTGCTGCCCGTCTGCTATTTTATCCAGGAGATGGTCGCGCGTCTGGGCATCGCCACCGGTCAGGGCCATGCCGCCATGATCTACAAGCGCTTCGGGAAGTGGTGGGGACGCTTCTCGCTCTTCGACCTGCTGGTCGTCAACTTCCTGACCCTGGTCACGGAGTTCGCCGCGATTTCGCTGGCGACCACCAAGATGGGGATCGATCCCTGGCTGGCCGTGCCCGTGGCCGCCGCCGGACTCATCGCCCTGGTGCTGACAGGCAGCTATCTGCGGTGGGAGCGTATCACCATCTTTCTCTGCCTGCTCGATCTGTTCTGGGTCGTGATGGCAGCCGTCTCCCAGCCCGGCGCGGCCGCAGTGGTGCATAACACTCTGATACCCAATGCACCGCCCAAGGGATGGACGCCGGATCTGATCCTGCTGATCACCGCCATTGTCGGCACCACGATCGCGCCCTGGCAGCTCTTCTTCCAGCAGAGCGCCGTCGCGGACAAAAAGCTGCGCTTCTCGGACCTGAAGATCGCGCGTCTGGACACGTTCATCGGCTCCTGTTTCACGATCATTGTCGCCGGTGCGATGATCTGCGTGGGCAATACGCTCTACACGCATCACCTCGAATACACCGATCCGGCGCAGATGGCGGTCGCCATCGGGCCGATTCTCGGGCACTGGGTGCGCAACGGCATACTGCTCTTTATGATCAATGCGGCGGTTCTGGGTACGACAGCGATCTCGCTGGCAAGCTCGTGGGCATTCGCGGAAGTCAAGGAGTGGCCGCACAGCCTGCAGATGCCTTTCCGGGAGGCCAAAGGCTTCTACATCACCTACATCGTCTGTACGGCGGCGGCGGCAGGCATCGTCCTGATACCGCGTGCCCCCCTGCAGCTGATTATCATCGGCGTTCAGGTGCTGGCCGGTCTGATTTTGCCGTCCGCGATCATCTTCCTGCAGCTGCTCCTCAACGATAAGGAGCTGCTGGGCGAAGAGTTCGTCAACAAACCCTGGAACAACGTGGTGAACTGGATCATCATCCTGGTTCTGTTCGTCCTGTCGCTCGTTCTCGCCGTGCAGCAGCTGCTGCCCAATCTGTTCCCGTCCGCTTCGTAAGATCAACGAAACACGCTTTTCCTGGAGGAAACGAACATGGTAACTTCTGTCAACTCGAACGAGAGTCCTGTCCTGTACGCGGTGCATCCCCTCGACGATGTGCCTGAGCAGAAACGCAGCGCGGAGGGCCTGGGCGTCATACACATGAGCAGGAGCGTTAAAGCGTCTCTCGTGACGCTGCGCATCTATCTGATCTTTATTCTGGCGCTGGCTGTCTATCGGCTCGTCGATCTGCTGGGGGTTTTCGGACACCACGCCACGAAATAGGACTGTTTCCATAAAACATATTCCGTCTTGCCGACAAAGACAGAGATTGGAAGGACAACGATGCGCTTAAATTTTCTGCCTTTTCCTGCCCGCCCCCTTTCCCATATTCCAGCTGCGGCAGGTTCCTGCAGCCTGGCGCTGCTCCTGCTCGCGGGTGCCCAGGCCGCCTATGCTCAGCAGGCCCAGCCTGACACGGCGCAGATACGCCCTCTCGACAAAGAGACTGCTGCTGCTGCCGATGCAAAGTCGAAGCCTGCAGAAGCCCGCAAAG
>JAYTGR010000393.1:0-1856 GCA_043733205.1 Chthonomonadaceae bacterium | reverse complement strand
CGCCTCTGGCCGCGCTCATGGGATTTCTAACCGGGAAGAAGAAACTCTCCACCATGTCGGCGGCGCTCATGATGCTCTCGCTCTCCCCGACCTTTCCGTTTCTCTACTATCGGCATCTCTACACCGAGCAGATCGACGGCGGCATGATGACGGGCGCGATCTTTCTCTACAATCTGTTCGGCATTCCGGCCGCGACCTACTTCGCTTCGATGGGCTCCAGTCTGCGGCAGACCTATTTCCCGCTGAGTTCCCGGCCGGGCGAAGAGGCCATCGTCTCGAAACAGGAGATGCAGGGCCTGCTCTCTGTGATGCAGGAACAGCAGGCGGCCGTGACGCCGATGCGGCATGCCTTTCTGAGCGTCGAGGTCGTGCGCCCCTCGGAGATGCGTGGAAGCGCCCCGCCTCCGACCGTAGATCACACCTTCGGACAGTATCAGCGCTGGGCGGACGAGGTGGCGCAGGGCTGTGGGGGGATGCTGCAGAGTCTTGCGGGGGATGCACGCCTTTTCCTATTTCCCTCGGAGACCTCGGCGGTTCGCGCCGCGCGCCGCATGCAGGAAGGGATCTCCGGGTTCAATGTGGCCCTGAATCGTCTGCCTCTGCCGTTTCAGCTGCGGTGCGGTATCAGCGCAGGAGAGTCTTTCGTCAATACGAATATGCCGTCTGCAGCCATGCACTCTCCCGCCATCGATCGCGCCGTCTTTCTGCAGCAGCGCGCCGAACCCGGCGACATCGTGCTGAGCGGCGAGACAGCGGCAACCGGACTGATCGAACTGGGAGGCCTGGCTCCGCTCCCGGAGGCGCTGTTCGGCCCGAACGCGTTCTCCTGGCGTGCCGCCCAGCAGAATCAGCCGCCTTACGGCAATCCCTCCATGACAGCTTAGGCCATCGGGACCTCCTCCGTCTGCCCGCAGCTTTGAAGTATGGGATGTCTCGCACCGGCAATGGTAGTATTCTCGCTGTTTCGTCGTCTTGAAACCCATGTACGGGTAAGTCCTGTGCCATTTCCGGGGGCTCTGCTCCCGCTGCTCTCCTGCAGGCGAGCTTTGCTGCTCCTGCTCCGAAAGGATTCGCGAATGAGACGACTTGTTTCGCTGGCCGTCGTGTCGGCGCTGGGAATGTCGGTCCTGATAGGGTGTTCGCACCAACAGCCTGTGGTGATGGCTCCGCCTGTGAACCAGAACTCCGGCTACGCGGGAGCGCAGCCCATGATGGGCAATGGGAATATGGCGCCGCCGGTCGCGACGAACAATGCCCAGGGCGGCAGTGTCTACCAGTGGCAGGATGTGCCCGCCAACCAGCAGGTGCCGATTATCCGCGCCACGTTCGATCAGGGCGGCTATCAGATTTTTGCGCAGAGCGGCGAAACCATCGTCGTGCCGTTCGCCAACAACAATATGTACGTCATGAAGTTCGGACGTTCCAACGGCAGCAACTACTTCATCAATGAGAACGGTGTCCCCGTCCTCTACCTGCAGCCGGGCCAGGGACTGGAGAATGCGGCCGCGCAGGGCGCACTTTGGTATCCGATCCCGCAGAACTACGCCTACTCGCAGCCGATGTATGTCGCGATGGCTCCGACCTGGAACGAATACACCAACATGGGCTGGTATCCGGGCATGACCTACTACGGCGGCATGTGGGGCTACTCTCCCTACAACCATTTCAGCTGGATGCCAGGCTGGTACATCAGCGTGGGTGGTCACCGCTATTCGGACTATGGCTACTATCACAGTTACTACACCTCGACCCCCGGCTACATCCGGAACCGGGTCGTCTACACCAACTACAACACGGCGCGCGGCGTCTCTGGGCGCTCCTTCGGATCCTCCGGGGCGTTCAATGCCGGCCGGGCG
>JAYTGR010000392.1:0-1859 GCA_043733205.1 Chthonomonadaceae bacterium | reverse complement strand
CTTCATGGCCTCCGATTCGTCATCGGCGCGCCGGTTTCCTGTCTGATCCCCGGTTGCCCTCTGCAAAGAGGACAATCGGGGCGGCAATCGCAGGCTCCTACAAGCCCTGGAGAGGGCGGCGACAGCCTCTCGGCGCTCAGGGCTGGCAGCCTCGGCGTTCGCTATGGCATTCGCAGGGATGCTTGTCGCCGGGGTCGCTCGATCGTCTGGGCAAGCGCCATCATCGCCCAGCAGGTGCCGTTGAACGAGGCATATTGTGACTGACCGTGCGGGAAGCCCGCGTCGAAGTAGTTGTTATTGGGGGTGGCGCGCTTGTTCACGAACCAGGTTCCGTCCTCATCCTGATTGATCAACAGGAACTGCACTCCACGCGCGTACAGAGGGTCTGTGACGGGAATCCCTCCGGCCAGATGCAGGGCATAGAGCGCCTGCCCGGTGGCGTAGGCGTCGCTCTGCAGTAGAGGCAGTTGCGACCAGCCGCCGTCCGGGCGTTGGTCGGCGATCAGATCTCCGATGGCCTTTTGTCGCTCGGCCTCGGTCGCCCCGGACCATTTCAGCCCGAGCAGGCGGGAGGCGCGGTCCTCGCTTGTCTGCGTCGGCGCCTGTAGCAGCCAGGTTTTGGCGGCAGCGACGCGTCTGGAGACCTCCCCTGCGTACGATCGGGGTCCATAGGTTCGAAGAGATTGGACAGAGAGAGCCGTCATGGTAAAGAAGCTGGACTGCATGGGCACCCTCGGCCCCGAGAACTGCCAGTGCCCGTCTGGAAGCTGCTGACGCGCGAGAACCATCGCCATTGCCCCATTCGCTTCGCTGTTCGGCTGCTTATGAGCCGCCATCCCGGCGAGGATCCAGCTGTCGGCTGTCGTCACCTCCCCGATCTCGATCAAGGGGACCTGCTTCATGGCCTCGGGATCTTTCAGCGCCCGCAGATGCAGCGGCCGCAAAGCAGCCATCATGCCGTCGATGCGCTCCGTCTGCATCCGTTCGACGACCGGATTGAGAAGAAATCCGCTTTCGCGAGCGGCGCCGGTGGCCATGCGGCCGAGCCCTTCCTGGTGACAGGAGACACAACCGGTCCTTCGGCTGAATTGCAGCATTGATGTCTGGAGGGTCGCGAGGCTTAATTTAACCGCATCTTTGGGGTCCCTCACCGTGCCCGGGATGCCGGCTGACGCATTCACGGCATTGTTTCCGAGAATCGCGAGGCACTCTTTGTGCCCTCGCGCCGTGGCAAGGGCGGTGGCGGTGCGCCCCGCGCGGTTGGCAGCCTGAGCATCGGCGCCACCCGCCAACAGAGCGCGGACAACGTCCGGATAATCTCCGTAGGCCGCTGTAAGCAGCAGCGCGGTCCGTCCCTTCGCATCGCGCACATTGGGATGTGCGCCGTTCTCCAGCAGCAGTCGAATAAACTCCGCATGCCCGGTTACGGCAGCGGACATCAAGGGCGTCCAGCCGGAGTTGTCCGCGCTGTCGACGCCTGCGCCTGCAGCGAGCAGAACCCGGCCGACCTCTTGCTGGCCCTCGCGCGCGGCATACATCAGCGCCGTTGTACCGCTGCTATCCTTCGCATTTATATTCGCCTTGCGGCGGATCAGTTCGCGGACTGCCTTGTCCGCGCCCGTGCGGGAGACCAGCATCAGTACGGTGATGCCATCCGCCCGAGAGGCGTCGATATTTGCTCCCTTCGCGAGAAGCAGATCGATCCCCTCGGTATTCCCGCCCAGCGCCGCGAAGGTAAGAGCCGTACCGTAGGGACTCGGTGCGTCTACCCTGGCGCCCGAGCGCAGAAGCGTCTCCATCACATCTGTCTGGTGGGAGGCGGACGCTACATCGAGCGGGGTGAATTCGAGGCCGTTGCG
>JAYTGR010000391.1:0-5452 GCA_043733205.1 Chthonomonadaceae bacterium | reverse complement strand
AAGGCCACGATCACGAGGCGCTGGTATACACACTGGTCTTGATCGTCATGGCCTTTCTCCTCCTCGGCACCCTCGGCGCCTGGCAGGGCAGGATCGCCTCGTCTCGCGGAGACCGCCGATAACCGCCTCCCAGAGTGGAGGAAATCGGGGTCGTAAGCGGCCCCTGTTTCATACAGACCGAAATACTTCCGCCTCTCCCTTGCCAAGGGTGAACTTTCTCGTTTTGAGCCGTAAGATTGAGATGTTGGAGTTACACTGTCATCTGCCGCCCGCGCCCTGCAAAGAAAGACTCGATTTAGATGCCGACTATGTCCGCCCTAAAGAAGATAACCGCCGCATTCGTGATCGTTGGGATGCTGACACCCGGCGAATTTTGCACTGCCCAGGAAAACTCAGGCACGCCTCCTGCCCCAAGACTGACTCTCCGCCAGGCACTGGATCTTGCGCTGAATAAGAACCGACAGATAGTCATCTCCCAGCTGCAGGTGGAGCAGGCCGGAGAGCGGGTGGCACAGGCACGTACCGGACTGCTGCCTCAGTTCACTCTGCAGGCTTTCGGAGGACAGCTGCTCGATACGGTGAGAGAGCGCTTTCCAAAAGGCATTTTCGGCTCGGCAGGCGGGTCGCCAGTGCCTGCGCAGGACAGCGATCTCTCCACCGGCAGCCGCCTGGCAGCGGCCTACAACCTGACGCTGGGACAGCCGCTGACACAGATCCCTCGCATCCGAACGGGAATCCGCCTCCTGGAACTCAGCAGGGAGATCGCACAGGAGCAGGAGCGTCAGCAGCGCCAGACCATCGCCTCCAATGTCCGGCAGGTCTATTTCGGCCTGCTGCAGAATCAGGAAGCGGTGAAGGCCGGCAGTGCGAATCTCCAGGCCCTGCACGAGTTGGAACGCACCGTCACGGATCAGGTCGTGCAGCAGTCCGCGCTGCGGGCGGACCTCCTGGATGTTCAGGCGCGCACGGCCGCCCAGGAGACGACGCTCTCCACGCTGCTGGACACGCTGGCGGAGTATAAGGAGCGGATGAACATCCTGCTTGGCCGCAATATCCGGACGCCTTTTCAGGTGATGCCGGAATCCGAGCCCGCCCCCCTCGATAATGACAGCGTGGCGCGGCAGGAGCAGGCGCTTCGCGACCGTCCGGATCTGCGCCGATCCGCCCTTCAGGTCCGGCAGGCGGAACTGGACCGGCATAACATTCAGTTGAGCGCTCTGCCGGAAGTCAGTCTCGTCATGAACTACTTCTCTCTGGGCAAAGAGGTCGACGGCCTGCCAAGTCATCTCTGGACGGTCGGCTTCCAGCTCTCCTGGGAGCCCTTGGATTGGGGCCGCCACCGGCATGCGCTCGCAGAGAAGACGAGCGTCATCGCGCAGGCGCGCCTGGCTGAACAGGAGGCGCAGGCTGCAGCACAGGCCGATGTCGATAACCGGATCCGGCAGGAACACCAGGCACGCGCACTGCGGCGGGCAGCTCAGGTAGCGCAGTCTGCGGCGCGCGAGCGCCTGCGCGTCACCCTCAACCAGTACCGGGTGCAGACGGCGCTGCTCAAGGATGTGCTGCAGGCGCAGGCGGCGCTTACGGATGCCGATCGGCAGGTGCAGGATGCGGAGATGGCCACCCTTACCGCACAGGCGGAACTGCACCGCGCGTTAGGAGAAGAATGATGCTTCCCCCCCGTCCGGCTCCCCGGCTCCTGTTTGCCGTGCCCGTGTTCTGCCTGGCCGCGGGATGCCATCCTCCGCCTGCTCCTCACACTGCCCTTCCGCCTGTCCGTGTCACCGTTGTGGCGCAGGACGAAACCGATCAGCAGGACACGACACGCTTTACGGGCATTGTGACGGCGAACCGGCAGGTGGATGTCTCTTTTCAGGTGGGTGGTTATATAGAGCAGATCCTACAGATTCGCGGTTCCGATGGACAGAGGCGGCTGGTGCAGGAAGGCGACTCGGTACAGACAGGCACCACGCTGGCACAGATACGCGTGACCGATTACACCGCGCGCGTTCAGCAGGCGCAGGCCCAGCAGGCGCAGGCGCAGGCAGGGGTCGCACAGGCGCAGGGCGGGCAGGCGCAGGCGCAGGCCGCATTAGAGTTGGCGGGCGCAGGACTGCGGGAGGCACAGGCTGGACAGGATGCCAGCACGGCCCAGGTGGCCGAGGCGCGGACGGCAGGTCTGCAGGCCGATCAGCAGATAGAAGCCGCCCGCATCGCCACCGAACAGGCCCAGCAGCAGCGAACCGAAACGCAGGCAGCCGTCGAACAGGCGCAGGCAGGGGTTGCGGAGGCGCAGGCAGCCCTGACACGAGCAGACCAGGACTTTGTGCGCGCGGAAGCGCTGTATAAAACCGAGAGCCTGACCAAAACCGGTTACGATGCCGCCCGCGCTGCCGCGGAGGGCACCCAGGCCCGAAAACAGCAGGCGGTACAGCAGGTACAGCAGGCGAAGGCGAAGGTTCTGGAGGCGGAGGCGCAGATCCGGGCCGCACAGAACCGGATCGCACAGGCGCAGACCCAAAAGACTGTTTCCGAGACGAAAATCGTGCAGGCGCAGGCACAGAGCAGGGTCCGTGCTTCGCAGATCGCCGAGGCGCAGGCCCATGTCGCCTCCGCACAGGCCGGACTGCGCACCGCGGAGGCGCTGTTTCGGTCGGCACAGGCGGGCGAACGGGGCGCGAACGCACAAGCGGCTGGGGCACGTATTCCGCTGGGCAACACAGCGGTGACCGCCCCGATCAGCGGAATTGTCCTGGCACGGCGTATCGAGATAGGCACGCTGGTCGCTCCAGGAACCGTCGCCTTTACGCTGGCGGATGCAGCGCACATGAAAGTTATTTTCGGGGTTCCAGATACGCAGGTGGCAGCCCTCCGTAAGGGCTGGCAGGTGTCGATTCTGGTGGATACGATGGCGCAGTCGCCCCTGCTCGGTTCCATCACCAACATCGCGCCTGCTGCCGACCCCCGGACGCGCGTTTTCAATGTGGAAGTGACCGTTGCCAACCCGCAGCAGCGCCTGAAAATCGGAATGATCGCGACGCTGGATCTGGCAGCAGGCGCTGGGAATGGGGTGCGTAAAAAAGGCAACGGCGCGGCCGTACCCGTCGCCGCCCTCATTCGCTCCGCCGATTCGCCGGCAGGCTATGCCGTGATGGTGGTGACAAAGGAGGGCGCTAAAACAGTCGCACATTTGCGAACGGTACAGGTCGGAGTCATTTCCGGCAACCAGGTGGCAGTCCAGGGCGTCCGCCCCGGAGAGCAGATCATTACGACGGGCGCCAATCTTGTGCGCGATGGAGAGCCCGTGCGGATCATAACCACGACAGGGGAAGGCGACCTTGGCACACAAGAGTGACTCGGAGCGAATCGGGCGGAAGCACAATACAGCACGCTTTTTCGTAGAGAATCGGCACATTGCCTGGGTGCTGCTGATCGCCGTCTTCCTGTGGGGACTATTCGGTTACCGCAGTATGCCGCAGCGCAAAGACCCCCAGATTCCGGTGCAGACAGCGCTTGTCATCGTGCCCTGGCCCGGCGCAAGCGCCGAAAAAGTCGAGCAGGAGGTCACACGGCGCATCGAAGCAGCCGTCGGCCAAAATGCGCGGGTCATGAAGATCGAATCCGTCTCACGTGCCAGTGTCTCCTTCGTCTATGTGTCGCTGGACGAGTACAGCAGTTCAGATACGGGCAAGGAGTTCGACGACGTCAACGGAAGACTGCAAACCATCCACGACCTGCCGCAGGGTGCAGGCCCGATCCAGTTCGTCAAGGACTTCGGCGATACGGTCGCCCTGATGCTGACGGTCGCCAGTCCAAAAGTATCTGACCAGGAGATCGCGCTGCACGCGCAGGAGGTACAGCAGGCGATCATAGCGGCACGGCGGATGGACGGCAGTCCGGCTTCCTCCCAGCAGTTCAGCATCGCCGTCGTCTACCCTCTCACCGTCAGCGCCGACCTGGTCGTCAAACCGTTCCGGCTGCTGGCAGGCTTCTTCGAGGCGCATGGTATTGCGCGCAGAGTACAGGTCATCGATCAGCCGGGTTTCGTCGTAATGGATGGGCTTTCGGCGCAGTCCGACACCCAGCTTATGGAGGCAGCACAGCGCTTTCTGCAGGACACGCTGCAGCTCTCCAGCCTGCACCCGGATGCCTGGACGCCGGTCGTGATCCGCGCTCCGGAAACCACGCAGGCAAGGCTCGGCACGGTGGCCGGAGATCGATACACCTTCCGGGAACTGGACGATGCAACGGACAGGATCGAAAAAGCTGTAAAAACCGTGGTTCCGGTCTCCAAAGTGTCACGGGCCGGTATCCTGCCGGAAAATGTGTTCCTCTACTACTCGCAGGCGCGCCTGGCGGCATTGGGTTTCCAGCCGAGTCAGTTCGGCAGTATCCTGGCGGCGCGCAATATCGACGCGCCCGGCGGGCAGCTCGATGTTCAGGGACGGACGATCCGCATCGCTCCTTCCGGAGAGTTCAAAAGCCAGAGCGACCTGAATACCGTCGCGATAGCAGGCGCTCCCAGCGGCACACCGGTCTACCTGCGCGATCTTGTGGAGATCGCGCGCAGTTATCAGGATCCACCCCGTGCCCTCAACGACTACTACGCGCGCGACGCCCATGGGAAATGGAGGCGGGCGCGGGCCGTGACCCTCGCCGTGGAGATGCGATCCGGCAGCAGGATCAGTGATTTCAGCATGGGCGTAGATGCCGCGCTCGCCGACGTTCGCAAAGAGCTTCCTCCGGACCTGATCTTCGCCCGGACCTCCGATCAGCCCCTGCAGGTGACGGAGAACGTCGGGCTGTTCATGGATACCCTGCTGGAGGCCATCGTGCTCGTCGTGCTCGTCTCCTTGATCGGATTCTGGGAGTGGCGCTCCGCCCTGCTGATGGCGCTCAGTATTCCCATCACCCTCGCGATGACGTTCGGCATGATGGCCGTGCTGGGCATCGACATCCAGCAGGTCTCCATCGCCTCCATGATCCTCGCGCTGGGCCTGCTCGTGGACGACCCTGTGGTCGCGGGGGACGCGATCAAGCGGGAACTGGCGGCGGGGCAGACGCGGGAGACAGCAGCCTGGCTCGGCCCCACCAAATTGGCGACGGCTATTCTCTTTGCGACGATCACGAATATCGTGGCCTACCTGCCGTTTCTTATGCTCAAGGGCAACACAGGTCGATTCATCTACAGTCTGCCGGTCGTGATGACATGTTCGCTCGTCGCCTCACGCATCATGTCCATGACCTTTCTGCCCCTCCTGTCCCTCTACATTCTGCGGCCTGTGCAGGAAAAGTCGCGGGAAGAGCACAGGCAGAGAGGTTTCCCGGCTTTCTACTATCGCATCGGGAAGTGGTGTATCGCGCATCGTAAGGGCGTGTTTGCCGCATCCTTACTGTTTCTTGTACTGGGAGGCGTGTTCTTTCTGCAGCTCAAAGAGGCGTTTTTCCCCAC
>JAYTGR010000390.1:0-1860 GCA_043733205.1 Chthonomonadaceae bacterium | reverse complement strand
AACATTCCTGACGTCGATGTGTTCGAGCTGCTGATGCTCAAAGTGGACCGCGCCCTGCAGCAGCGCGTCTCCACCGTCCGCACCCTCGACCGCCTCGCCCACATCGGAGAGTTTCGCCGTTAAGAGGCTGGCCGAGCCACCCTAAACCGCGCAGTCACATACCGATCCATCACGCAGAGAAAAGGCGAACAGATGCAGATTCGCGTTTACCAGGAAGCGGACGAACAGACTGTCATCGCCCTATGGAACCTCGTGCTGGCGCCCAGCGCACCGCACAACGATCCCGCCACGAACATTCGCAAAAAGCTGGCGGTCGCGGACGATCTGTTCTTCGTCGCGACTGTCGGAGAGCGCGTCGTCGGCACCGTCATGGGCGGCTACGACGGGCATCGCGGCTGGATCTACTCCGTCGCAGTCGATCCAGAATACCAGCGTCGAAGCATCGGCTCTGCCTTGCTTCACCACGTCGAAGCCGCTCTGATCCAGCGCGGCTGCCTCAAAGTCAATCTGCAGGTGCGTTCTTCCAACACCGAAGTCATCTCCTTCTATGCAAAACTCGGCTATGCCGTGGAAAAGATCGTAAGCATGGGTAAACGGCTCTATGTTTAGTATTTCTACGCGTTCCGAACAGCGGATGGCCGCAGAGCAGGACGAGGGATACGGAGACACCTTCGTCTCAGGCAAGGGTTGCCGCGTATTTGGCGGCAATAGACAGTGCATCGCACTATATCGAGGTGTGGTGCGTAGTTAGGAATGTCACACGGCGTATTTTGATTGCCTGATCTGATAATTCGGCAGGGAATCACAGCGACCGTGCAGTAATTTACAGAGAGAGGGAGCGCAGCGACGCCCCCTTTTCGGAGGCCCGCCACCGATGGGCATCCAGTCTGCGAACGATCTTTTAAAGGAGCCTTTACAATGCCCGAATTTACCCTCCCCCTGCTGCCCTACGACTACGCGGCGCTGGAGCCGACGATCGACACCCTGACGATGCAGATTCACCATGACAAGCATCATGGCACCTATGTCACCAACCTGAACGCCGCGCTGAAAGACCATCACGCGATCACCGAACAGAGCATCGAAGTGATCCTGATCAACCTCGACACTCTGCCCGTCCCGGAGGCGACTCGCACTGCCGTGCGCAACAATGGCGGCGGTCATGCCAATCACACTCTGTTCTGGGAGATCATGACGCCCGGCGGCAGCAAGACTCCGACCGGCGACCTGGCGGAGACCATCAACGCGACTTTCGGCGATTTCGATTCCCTGAAGAAAGCCATCAACGAAGGCGGAACCAAGCGGTTCGGCAGCGGCTGGTCCTGGCTGGTCGCAGACAACATGGGCGCCCTCTCCGTCATGAGCACTCCGAATCAGGACAGCCCGCTCTCGGCAGGCAAAACGCCCCTGCTCGGCGTGGACGTGTGGGAGCATGCCTACTACCTCAAATACCAGAACAAGCGCGCCGACTACCTCGCCGCCTGGTGGGACGTCGTCAACTGGGACAAAGTCGCCGAGCGTTTCGCCGCCGTCAAGGGCTAAACTCCCGCCTTTCGAACAGGCGTGAGCGAACTCTCCGCGCGACCTAACCCCCAGCCCCCTTCCCGACGCGGGAAGGGGGTGCCCCAGCACTCACCGACCACATCGCATTAGAACGATTTTGCACTGCACCGGAATAATCCGCAGCGTTCAGTCACCACGCTATAGTCTTCGTGTCTCCTGAGTATCTCCTGATCGAATTCCCCCAACGACCGCTTTTGTTTCCTGCTCTTCCAGGCCTTATCTCTCCTCAGCGACAGTGGTTCTACTCACTGCATCAGGAGGGGCAGCTCACGCCTGTTGGAAAACAGGCAGGGTGAC
>JAYTGR010000389.1:0-5459 GCA_043733205.1 Chthonomonadaceae bacterium | reverse complement strand
GCACAAATTCAAGTCTCGCTCATTCTACAAGGAAACTTCTTATGGTTCGTCTTTCAGCATCCGTCGCTCTCATGTGTGCTGCGCTCGCATTGACCGCTCCCATCGTCCGCGCCGACGAGACATTCCATCTGCAGCTTAGCCAGAGCGGACTCGGAGACCCTGGCGGCAGCGGAACGATCGTACTTGCCTCCGATCCCGGCAGCGGTACTTTTCTTTTTTCGAACTATAACCCGACCATCACATTCTCGTATAGTCCCTACACGTACACCCAGGCCGACATCTACAATCCTGCCACTGCACAGTTCATTCTTTCCGATTTCAACGGTCAGCGCCGTTTTCAGCTCCTGGATAGTACGAGCGGCTTTGTCACCTTCGAGAAGAATCTGGGAAATGGAAATTTCTTCGATGTCAATTTCCGCCCCGATACCTACAGTACGTCGAATGAGATTGGAAGTCCAGACTACAGTGCCCTCACTGTGTCTTCTGCGAATGTCCCCGAACCCGGCAGTATGGCAGGACTGGCCGCCGCCGTACTGACAGGGGCTGGCTTGCTCCGCAAAAGACGCACTTCCCGATCCCGATAGCGGCCTGTGCAGACTGTATCGGTTCTATTCCGTTCGCCAGGCTCCTCTTCAGCGCTCCTCAGAAAGCTGCCAGATCCGTTTCCGATCGTTCTCTTCAGCAGCGGCGGCTTTAACTGCTGCACCAACGCAGTGTCATGCGAGAGCCTGCTCTCGATCCATTCCACACTCACTGGGTTCCGATCGTAACGCCCCGGACCATTGCTGCCCTTGTCTTTGGCCTTATAGGCCGCCAGCATGGAAGCTGCCGGAAAGTCCGCTTTCGAAATCGAGCCCCCCTCCTCAAGCACGTCCGCAGTCAATATACTCTCTCCCGTAAGCATGCCGGACTGTTCACCGGAAGCGATCGGAGCATACCGGATTGCCTGTGGGATCCGGCCCACAGGCGATCCGGAAGCCAGTATCGCCAGCACCTGTGTGAGCTTCCCGCGAAACAGGTCCGTCGGACTGTTACGGAACGTGGAAAGGGAGGATGGCTCTGAACGGATCGTCCGATCGGGCGGCATCATAATCAGTTTCAGCGCGGGATCGGATACGGCTCATTGGCGCAAACTGCCTCCCTGGCGGTTAGGCTCGGTTAGACGGATATGGAGGAAAGTTCTGTAGTTTCGACGAAATGCCTTTCCTACACGACTACGACCCACTCAGCCTGCTCTTGAGATGGACGATGAGATTTACGGCTATGTTGTTCGACTTATTCGCAAGGAAGGGGAATTGGAAGGGCAGGTCACTCTTTCCGATTACAGCGACAACAAGCCCCGCAGTGTCCGGATCACGCTTAATGACGCCGATTACCAAGGTGCCTTCAAAGCGAATGGCGAAGGGCTTCTGGTCTCCTGCACAGCGGAACTAGTAAAAGAGGGACAATTCCATCCGCTGAAAAATCCGTATCGTTTTGCCTTTATGGAATAAAGTGGGATAGGGAGAGCGCTGTTATCTAGAGAAGTCGTGTGCAAAGAGTTCCGGCAGAGAGGAGATTTTTATTGGCAGGCATATCGAGGAGAAGAGTCCCCCCCGTTCTATGGACACTGGCGGCGGCGTTTTTGGGCGCAGCGTTTATCACCACTGCTTCGGCACAGGAAACGAAGATTACCAATCTGCAGCAGCCAGGACGGGGACAGGGAGGCAGCGGCCCCACACTGCCTGCACTGGATTTAGCGGCAGGCATCCTGGAGTTTGACACACCGGATTTCACACTGAAACTGGTCAAAGCGTCGCAGACAGTGGCGGCGCTGCAACCCAAGGGCGCACACGGATTCGACTTCACGCCCGCAGACCGCCTTACCGCTCGCACGCGTGCCGGCTATCACCATCTCGGTGACCTGACCCTGCGTGTGAGAAAAGGCGATGCCGGCGCTTGGCAGGAGGTGGATACCGCCGCTGCCCGCGCGACTGTCCTCGCGCTTCCGACATCCGGCAGCGAACTTGCCGCCGCCGATCTAACGCCCCTCCTGCCGCCCGACTGTCCTCTGAAAATCACCAGAGTCTGGACTCTCGATGCCAGTCGCCTGGCGCTGAGGTTCACGCTGAAGAACACGACTGCACAGCCTGTGCAGATCGGTGCGCTCGGCATTCCTATGATCTTCAACAACATCCTCTCCGACCGAACGCTCAAACAGGCGCACGAAACCTGCGCGTTTTTCGATCCCTATATCGGGCAGGACGCGGGCTATCTGCAGGTCACGCGCCTCAACGGGCAGGGGCCAGCGCTGGTGGTCGCACCGGAAGCGAAAACGCCATTCGAGGCGTATCGACGGCTGGACGAACCGACTTTTCCCAATCAGACTTTCGAGGGAGCGTTCGCCTGGATGGTCCACAGCCAGGCTTATGCGGCAAAAGAGTGGAGTCAGGCCGACCCTTGGAATCCGCCTACACTCGCAGTGCTGCAGCCCAATGAGACCCGGACCTACGGCGTAAAATTCCTGGTCGCGAACGAGATTCGCACGATCGAAAAGACGCTGACTGCGAACCATCGCCCCGTCGCGGTCGGTATTCCCGGCTATGTTCTGCCGATGGATCTGGACGGCAGACTCTTTCTCAAATACGGCTCAAAAGTCGCGTCCATGACCGTCGAGCCGAAAGGCGCGATCGGCGTGCATGCGGAAAAACCGGTGCATGGCGGCTGGCAGGCCTACACTCTGCGCGGCAAATCCTGGGGCCGTGCCCGTCTTACGGTCACCTACGCCGACGGCCTCACGCAGTCGATCTCCTGCTGTGTCATCAAACCGGCGGCGCAGGCCGTCGCCGACCTGGGCCATTTCCTGACCACGCGGCAGTGGTACGTCGATCCGGCCGACCCGTTCCACCGCAGCCCGTCCGTAATGAGTTTCGATAAATCGGTAGATAAGATCGTGACGCAGGACAGCCGTGTCTGGATCGCAGGGCTGGGCGATGAGGGCGGCAGCGGTTCGTGGCTGGCGGCGGCGATGAAGGAGTTCGGACAGCCGGACGCCGCAGAACTCGCGAAGTACGAACAGTTCGTCGACAACGTGCTCTGGGGCGGCATCCAGTACAAAGATGGGCCGAACCAGTACGGCGTCCGCAAAAGTATGTTTTACCACGATCCGCAGGTTCTGCCAGACTATCCGTACAGCCCGGCGCTGGACTGGCGCTCATGGACAAGCTGGAATCAGAAGGCGTCGGAGGACATCGGGCGCGGCTTCAACTATCCGCACGTCGTGGCGGCGTACTGGGCGATGTATCAGGCGGCGCGAAACCATCCCGGTATCGTCAGGAGCAAGCCCTGGGACTGGTATCTGGAGCAGGCCTATCAGACCACGCGCTTTATGTTCAGCCGGGACGCCAACGGCAATCGGCGTGTCGGCTATGTCGAACTGGGTCTGATGGAAGGCGATATCTTTCTCGCCGTGCTGGCAGACTTGAAGCGTGAGGGCTGGTCGGAGAAGGCCGCCAACGTCGAGGCGCTGATGCGGGAACGAACTCTGCGCTGGAGCCATGAGGAGTATCCGTTCGGCAGCGAAATGGCCTGGGATTCGACGGGGCAGGAGGAGGTCTACGCCTGGTGCGACTACTTCGGCTACGCGGACAAAGCGCTGGTCTCCCTCAACTCCGTGCTCGGCTACATGCCGACCCTGCCGCACTGGGGCTACAATGGCAGCGCCCGCCGCTACTGGGACTTCCTCTATGGCGGCAAAATCTCGCGCATCGAGCGTCAGCTCCACCACTACGGTTCAGGCATCAATGCGATCCCGGTGCTCGCCGCGTTCCGGAAGAGTCCCGACGACCTCTATCTGCTGCGGGTCGGCTATGGCGGCCTGATGGGCGCACTAACCAACATCGATCAGAACGGCTTCGCTTCGGTCGCATTTCATTCCTATCCGAGTACGCTGCAGTGGGACGCCTATACCGGTGACTACGGCCCGAACTTCTTCGGACACGCCTACAACACCGGCACCTACATCGTTCGGCATCCCGATTTCGGCTGGCAGGCGTTCGGCGGCAATGTGAAGACAGAGGGCGACTGGGTGCGAATCCAGACACTCGACTCCCTGCGCAAACGCGTCTACATTGCGCCGCGTGGCCTCTGGCTGAACCTGGATGCAGGGAACTTTGCGGAGATCGAGATCAATACCCGTACCTCTGCGGTGCGGGTCGGTCTGGCCCCCGCCGATCTCTACACCAAACAGGCACGACTGCGTGTAGAGCAGCCCGCGAAAGTCAGCGGAATCGGACTCTATCAGACTGACAAAAAGCTGCTCTCGGAGCGCGGGGCAACGGTCGTTCCGCTCGGCAGAGGCGTCACATGGATCACCCTGACGCCGGGCACGTAGTCGATGCGGCCCGCTTTCCGGCGGTTTCCGGCAGATCACCGTTTCCGGTGACTCGTATTCAGCCTATCGCGAACCGCGACAGATCGCGGCCGCAGGTCTCACCCGTCACGAGGCCTGCCCCGATTTTGCCGAGCAGCGGCGTGAACTTGAACCCGTGCCCGGAGCACGCGCTGACCAAAGCCACATTACGCATACCGGGGGCTTTATCGATGATAAAATCTTCGCTGGGCGTGCTGGTGTACAGGCAGACCTGCGTCCAGACCGCCGTCCCGGAAAGGTCGGGGAAGCGACGCGCTGCCAGCCGCACCGCGTCGTCGATCGCGCTCTGCTCCGGGGCGCGGTCGTCTTCGTCCGGGTCCACGGCGGCGCCGCTCGTATGGGAAGCCAGCTTGACGCCGGGGATGCGGCCATCGGACGGAAAGCCGTAGTAGAGCGATTCGGCGTCGATCCAGACCGGGAACCGCTCCGGCGCAAAAAGCTCGGGGCGGCGCGCGATCTCCAGATAGACGACCTGCCGCCGCGCCACGGAAAGGGGCAGACCCAGGGAAGCGAAAAGTTTCCCCATCCACGCCCCGGCTGTCACCAGGACGCCGTCGAACGCTTCGGCGTCTCCGCCGGCAGTGTGTACGACGGCCTGATCGCCCTTTTCCGTAATCTCCGTGACGGCAGTCTCTGCGCGCAGAACCGCGCCGTACTGACGTGCGAGCCGGACATTCGCCAGCACACAGCGCGTGGAGCGGAGGAATCCGCTGTCGTTCTGAAACAGCGCGATTTCACCGGCAGCGAGGCGCAGTGCGGGAAAGCGCTCCCGCGCGGCCTCCGGGCCGAACAGCTCATAGGGCAGCCCGACAGAGTCGAGCGAAGCGCGGGTGCGCGTCAGAAACTCCTGTTCCTCCCCGCCGAAAAGCAGCCCGCCGCAGCGAACGAACAGCTCTTCGCCCGCCTCTGCCTCCAGATCGGCCCAGAGGGGATAGGCCTCCGCCATCATCTCGGTATAGAGCGAGTCGGGATAGGTGTAGCGGATGATGCGCGACTCCCCGTGGCTGCTGCCCCGCGCATGGCCGAGCGAGAACTGCTCATAGCCTGC
>JAYTGR010000388.1:0-1863 GCA_043733205.1 Chthonomonadaceae bacterium | reverse complement strand
GCGCGTGCTGCTTGAACAGATAGTAACCGGCGAAGCAGACACCTACGAAATAGCAGACCGAGGAGAGCACCGCGCTCGGCACATGAAAGAAGACGATGCGGGCGATATCGCCGGTCTTGCCGAATCCGACCGCGCCGCCTGCAAGAAAGAAAGCGCCGTAGATGACGAAACACATCACCAGGCCCATTCCCCATTTCCACCAGGCGCCCCGCAAGGCGCTTCCAGCGGCTGGATGGGCCATTGCGGCTCCTGTCCTTCGCTCCGTAGTTGCCATAAAGCCTCACTCTTCCCAGACGAAATGAAACAGCATCGCCGAAATGCTGATAATGAGCACCCCAAAACTGAACAGTCCGCCGACATCTTTGACGACGCGCAGAATGGGCGCGTCCTTGATATAGACCGTCGCGCCCGCGTTTAGTAACAGCATCAGAAAGACCAGCAGGAGGGGCAGACCCAGTGCTCCGTAGAGCGCTCCGGTTCCCTGTGCCTTTGCAGCGAGCGCACCAATGATGGTAGCCGTCGCCGCCAGCCCAATGCCCCCGCTGAGCATCACTGCCAGGAATACGAATGGGGAGCCCATCAGCATTCCCGTCATCGCCATGTAGACCGGAGTGACCACGATCATGATGCCCAGCAGAACGATCAGATTGAACAGCAATTTGCCAGTGTAGACTGCTCCTGCCGACATCGACAGGCGCAGGGCCGTTACCGTTCCGGTTTCTTCTTCGTGTACGAACGAGTGTGCCAGTCCTGCAAAGGCCGCGAAACAGAACAGTACCCACAGCAGTCCCATCTTCGAGGGCGAATCCCATGCCGGATGCATTTGGCCGATGACGTCCACGACCTTGATGGGGTCATTCAGCTTCAGAATACTGACTGTCGGCACCTCTTTGAGCACGGCAGTCGCCAGACCCAGGAGCAGCAGCGATGCGAAAGTGAACACTCCTACTGCACTGACGGCTGCTTTCGTCCGAAGTTCGGCTTTCAGATCTTTGGCGAGGAGTGCGAATGCCTGCTGCCACCAGGGCAAGCTCACTTCCTGCGTCGAATTCTCAAAAGTGGTCATGATTCCGCGTCTACCCGCACCGTCATGTCACCCCACTCCAGTTCTCGCGGCTCGTTCGTCGCCAGAATCGTCAGCCCCCCCCCGATCCGGCTCCGCTGCGCTGCAACGATGGCTTCAACAATCGCGATGCCGCTCATATCCAGGTTCGCGGTCGGCTCGTCCAGCAGCAGGATCGGCGGATTGGAGAGCAGTGCAAACGCATATTTCAGCCGCTGCCGCATCCCCGACGAGTAGGTTCCCACCAGATCGCGCCCGCGTCCCCGCAGACCGACCAGCGTCAGCCGTTCGATCAGATTCTCGCGTGTCAGCGTCATGCCGCGCAGGCGTGCGAAAAACTGTAAATTCTCTGCCGCCGTCAGTTCTCGGTAGAGAGTCAGGTCCGGCGAAACGTAACCCAGGAAATGTCTTCTGTCGCCAGCCGATTGTACGCGGCCCTGCGCGGTAACCGATACCGTCCCCTCCGACGCCGCCAGCAGTCCGGCAATAATGCGCAGCAGGGTGCTCTTTCCAGAACCATTCGGGCCTGTTACGGTGCATACCTGGCCTGCCGCCGCCTCGAACCCAACCCCGCGAAACACCTGCCGCGTCCCAAAACGGTGTCCGACATTGTCAAGGCGAATGCTCAAGTCGGTCCGTTCAAGTGACTCCATACGAACTTTCGGCACTTCTGGACGCATAGTAGATTCGGGCTCAAATGCGTACATTTCTACCTCATCCGACAGAGTGAAAGCGTTTTAGTTACGCCTCATTTCTTCTTTGTCTTCCGTCGGAAACGATACTCGATTATACCATGTTCC
>JAYTGR010000387.1:0-5464 GCA_043733205.1 Chthonomonadaceae bacterium | reverse complement strand
CGGCACGCTGACTTTCAAAAACGCCGAAGAGATCCGACAGGCGGCGCAGAGCGTTCCACTGGAGACGCTGCTGCTCGAAACCGACGCGCCCTTTCTGGCCCCCATGCCGCACCGTGGCAAACGCAATGAGCCTGCCTACGTCCGCTTCGTCGCCGAGCGGCTGGCGGAACTCCGAGGCATGACGCTGGAAGAGATCGCCCGCCTCACCACCGGCAACGCCCACCGCATCTTCTCCCGCCTGACTCTCTGAGGCATGCCCGCTGGCGAAACGCGCTATCCCGCGCGTTTGCTTTCGGAGAGGGTGTCGGCGATAGCTCCCACATAGACCACAAAGGTCAGGGAGAACATCGCGATCAGGCCAGGACTGACACCGCGATGCACGTGGCTGCCGGAAAATCCCCAGGGGGAGGCTGCCAGCAGGTAGACGCAGACAGCATCCAGAAGCAGAAAGACAGCGCCTTTCACATAACTGCCATAGAAGAACTGACCCGAGCCGGGCAGCAGGAGCGAAAGCAGGACCGGCAGCCGCGCATTCGGAGGCGTGGAGCCCTCCGGATCGTAACTGGCCCAGTTCTCCTGCCGCATGAGCAGGTCGGCGTACTTCTTCTCGGCGGCGGAACGTCTCGGTTCGGCTTCGACAGCGCGTTTGTAGGCGGCGAGCGCCTCATCGATACGGGCCACGCCCTGCAGGATGTCGCCCAGCATCTCCAGCGCAGCGCCGTCTTTGGGCGTCAGCTCCAGGGCTTCCCGGCACTTCGCCTCCGCATCGACGAACTTCTCCCGCCGCCGCAGCATGCCGGCATCGCGCAGCAGAGTCTCCGCCGCGCGCACCTCCTGCACCGACGACTCGCGGAACTCGGGCAGACTGCGTCCGGCTGTCGTGATCGACACCTGACGCGCCGCGTCCTTTTCCACCTTCAGCTGGGCCGCAAATGCCTGCAGGGAGTCGGCGGTGACGCGGTCGGAGCCCTTTTTCGGCGGCGTGGCAGCATAGGGCGTGGGAGGGATCAGGGTGGGTTTGGGGAGGGGAGCAGGGGCGACATCCGCCGTATGCGCGTTCGCATTCAGCAGACGGCGCACCTCGTCGGGAGAGAGGCCGAGTTTGGTCATCTCGGCCTCGATGCGGCGGCGCTTTTCGGCGTCGGAAACCCCCTCCGCAGAGGCCGCCATCGGCGGAATCACCTGGGTAGGCTCCGGAACGGGGCGGGCAGGCGGCGAAAAAGCCTGCGTAGGATCGGGCGCGGAGGATCGGTTGGTCTCGTCCATGGCATGGGCTCCCTCTGCGAAACGGTCGAAACGGTGTCGGCGTGTCAGGGCGCCAGCGAAGAGGCGTCCAGCGTTGCGGGCTCGGGAACGAGATTCAGCTCCACATGGGGCGCCTCGGACCAGAACTCTTCCAACCCGTAGAAGGCGCGCTGCTCCTCTGCCATGACATGCGCGACGACATCGCCGAAATCGATCAGGATCCAGGTCGCTTCCTGGTAGCCCTCCATGCGCAGCTTACGATAACCGCTGTCGCGCATCTTCTCTTCCATCCGGTCGGCGATGCCGCGGATCTGAATGGAAGACTTGCCTGTGCAGATGACGAAGAAGTCGGCGATGATGGTCAGGCCGCGCAGGTCGAGCGCGATGAGATCGGTCGCCTTGACGGCATCCGCCGCGCGGACGATGATCTCCAGACGCTCTTCCGTATCGAGGTCTTCCAAAGTCGCGACCGGCTCTGCCTCGTCCAGCTCTTCGTCTTCCAGCTCTTCGTCTTCCAGCTCGTCCTCGATTTCGTCTTCGATCTCGTTCTCGTCCAGTTCCTCAAGTTCCAGCTCGTCCTCTTCCAGTTCAATGTCCTTCAGTTCCATGTCCTTGGATAGGATCGGCGTCGTTTGTTCAGTCGAATTCGTCACAGTGTTCTCTCTCCAGCCTGGGAGGCGGCATCCCTCCGTGGGACGGCCTTGTGCTCATACAGATGGTGTTCGCGAATATAGTCCAGCACCTCATCTGGCGTGAGGTAGCGGGTCGGCAGGTTGGCGCGGATGCGCTCTCGGATGTCGGTGGAAGAGATTCCCTGCGCGGTCGTGCCGAGCATCAGAATGCGTTCCATATAGGCCGCTGGAAGGCGGTCCTGCAGTGTCTTCAGATCGAAGCCAGGGCGAGCGGCGGCAATGAAAGTGGCCATCCGAATGATTTCGGCATGACGCCGCCAGGTGAGTATGTCGGCGATCGCATCGATGCCGGTGATATAAAACAGTTCGGCGGACGCATACTGGGCGCGCAGCGCCGCCAGGGTATCGACCGTGTACGAGGGACCGGTCCGGTCCAGCTCCAGCGCCGTACACGTGAAAGCCGGGTTGTCCCGCGTCGCGAGCCGTGTCATCTCGTAACGGTCCTGCGCGGCGGTCAGCAGAACCTCTGTTTTGTGCGGCGGCGCGCCGTTGGGCACGAACAGCACATGATCGAGGGCGAACCGCGCCCGCGCCTCTTCGGCGACGAACAGATGCCCATAGTGGATCGGATCGAACGTGCCGCCCATGATGCCGAGCCGCATTCCCGCAGTCTGCTCAGGGGGCAGTCCGGGATCGCTCACGGACATTGCAGAAACCGCATGCCGGTCTTGTCCACTTCGACATCGCCCAGGGTCGTGGTGACTCCGACGGCCAGCGTGCGGATCTCCGTTCCCTGCAGCGAGCGCATCAGCGCTTTCCAGGGCAGTTCGGCGACCAGCGTACGCCCTTCGGTCTTCGTATCGACAGGCGCTCCTGTGTTCGAGTCCCCCAGCGCCGGCCCCAGGCGCAGGACGCAGTCCGTGCCGGGCGTTTCGCCGTGCGGCCCGAAGACGCGCAGGCGGATCGTGTAGACGAAGCGGGCGCTGATCGGCTGGCGGGTGTCCAGGCGCAGGCGCAGCGTGTCTCCCACACGGCAGGCGTAGAGTGCGCGGATGTCGCCGCCTCCCTGCAGGTCGCGCAGCACCGTGTCGCGGGCCGGATCGAGGAGAACCGGCGGCAGGTTCTTCCAGGCGTCGGAATCGGAAGCGAGGCACGGCCCGCCCGCAGCCACAGCTGCCAGATGCATCTCCGGCAGTGTTCCGAAGATCTCGGTGCTGCGGGCGAAGGCGCTCAGGAACTCCTGCGCGATCTCGGTTTGCGAAGGATAGAGCGCGATACTGTGCGCCTTACGGCGTGTCTCCACCGGGGTCAGCCGGCGCGATTCCCAGCGCGTATCGACGGTGCGCATCTCGACGGGCGGCAGCAGGGGCGCTTCCGGATGCGCGCCCTGCGGCAGCGGCCAGTCTCCCCGATGCACCAGATAGAAGCGCAGACGGATACGAGACGCCCAGTTCCGATCCTGCGGATCGGCCTGCAGCTCCTGCACGGCGCGGGCCACGAAGGCGGCGGAGGCGGCATGATCCGAATGATCGTCGGCAGGATGCGTCACGGTGACGAGGGTAGGGCGGAAAGCGCGCAGCGTGGCCTTGATGTCTCCCAGCAGATCCTGCCCGCAGTAACGCGCCGCGCGATCGAACGTGTTGGCGTAGGGCGAGCGCTCCTGGTGGGTGAAGATGGAAGCGTAGGGGCTGTCCGGGGACCAGTGTTCGTCCCACAGCGCCATCAGGCCGCGATCCGGATAGCCCAGAAATAGGATGTCTTTCGGCTTGACGCCGAGCGCCTCCAGCGCCGTATGCGACTCGTCCTGCCGGAGCGCCGCAAAGCGGATATAGTCCTGCGGCCCGATCCGCAGGGTGCGTGCCTGACGCTCGACCGCCGTGCGGAAGCCGTCCCCATTGGTCAGCATCACGGTCTGCACCGAACCGCCCGCCTCCAGGGTCTGCTGAATCAGCCCGCCGCATCCCAAAGTTTCGTCGTCGCAGTGCGGCGCGAAGACCAGCAGGCGGTCGGGGTGGATCGGGATGGGCATCTCCGGCAGGCGCACCGATCCGGTCGCCGCGTAGACAGCGCGCTGCCGGTAAAAGAACGCCCCTCCGGCTCCCGCGAAATAGCCGCAGGGCAGCAGCAGACCCGCTATTATCCAGCGGGCGACGATACGCGCGGGCAAACGACGACGGGGCAAGGACTCCTCCTGGACCGCGAACACGTCCGCAGATGCGGGAAAGGGGCCGAACCCGGCGTCGCGCCGAATTCGCCCCTTTGGGACACCAGCCAAGCTTCGCACTCAATACGGAGCGAGAGGGATTCGAACCCTCGAAAGGGGTAAACCTTTACACGATTTCCAATCGTGCTCCTTCGACCAACTCGGACATCACTCCACTGTCTGCTTCGATCCTCACACGGCACGAAAGCCGAGTGCATGGATCCCTGCACAATCCAGTCCCTATTATATCACGGCAAGCCGCTGCTGTCAATGCAAACCGCCGAGCGGGAACTTCCCCTTTCCCCTTGACAACCGGCGCGCTGCAGCCTATAATAGAAGGTGTTACCGCGCATGTCAGAGGAGACGGAGCCTTACTTTGTTCGCACCGAACCTACAACTTTATCCTATGCAGGAGGCTTCGCCCGTGTCGGTTGATACCGGGTGCGGCGGCGTGATGTTACGTCGTCCTGCCTGCGCTCACGGCTCTCCCTAGCCTGCCCGCTCTCCTCTGCCGGACACACCTTCGTAACCCACGCCGCTATCCCACCCACGGGGCAGGCGGTTTTTTTGTCGTCCCCGCACTCATCATTCCCAACGACGCACACGATTTAGGAGAAATAACGACCATGAACACAGCCGCTCATGATGCGCTTTACGATCTGCGCCACAGCACGGCGCACCTGATGGCCCAGGCCGTCGGAGAGCTCTATCCCGGCGTGAAATACGCCATTGGCCCGCCCATCGAGGACGGATTCTACTACGATCTCGAACTGAAAGAACCGCTGAAAGAAGAGGAGCTGGCCCGCATCGAAGAGAAGATGCGCGAGATCGCCGGCCGCAACCTGCCGATCGTCCGCGAGGAGATGGAGCGCGCCGACGCCCGCGCCTTCGAGGAAGCGCTGGATCAGCCCTATAAGGTCCAGCTGATCGACGATCTGCCGGAGGGCGAAGTGATCTCCTTCTATCGGCAGGGCGACTGGATCGACCTCTGTCGCGGCCCCCACCTGCCGAGCACGGGCTACATGAAGCACTTCAAGCTGCTGCACCTTGCTGGCGCCTACTGGAGAGGCAGCGAGAAGAACAAGATGCTGACGCGCATCTACGGCACGGTCTGGCCGACGAAGCAGGAACTCTACGACTATCTGCAGCGGCTGGAAGAGGCCAAACTGCGGGATCACCGCAAACTCGGCAAGGAGCTGGGGCTGTTCGTCTTCGCACCGGAGGCGATCGGCTCGGGGATTCCGCTGTTCCTGCCCAAAGGTGAGATGCTGCGCCACACGATGGAGAGCTATGTCCGCGAGGTGCAGACTCGCTATGGCTATCAGCACGTCTGGACGGGGCATCTGGTGCGCGAAGACCTCTATAAGAAGAGCGGCCACTACGA
>JAYTGR010000386.1:0-1865 GCA_043733205.1 Chthonomonadaceae bacterium | reverse complement strand
GCCTTCACCGATCGTCCGGAACCGTTCGACCATCGTGTCGTGCCACGGTGTACCTACATCGACCCGGAAGTCGCCAGCATCGGCATCACGGAGCGGCAGGCACGGACGGAAGGCCGCCATGTCGTGACGCACTCTTTCTCCTTCGAGAATCTCGACCGCGCCATCATCTACGGCGAAGCCAAGGGCCTGGTCAAGCTGGTCGTGGACGAACTGGACGGCCAGATCCTCGGCGCACACCTCGTCGGCCCGGACGCCTCCAGCATCATCGCCGAACTCGCGGTCTGCATGAAGCACCACCTGCCGGTTTCCGCCATCGCCGACACCATGCACGCCTATCCGAGCTTTCCCGAAGCCGTCGAAGCCGCTGCCCTCTCCGCCCCCAACTACCGCGGCCAGGTAGAAGGCGCCACCGGATGATCGGGAGTAGTCATGTGCTGGAAGGGGCTGGTAGGCGGGCGGCGAGGATCAGGCCCAATGCGATCACAAGGGCAGTAAGCAGAAAAAGAACAGGGATGCCTGCAATTGTGGTGAAATTGTCGTGCTGGATGAAGAGACTGCCGAGGGAGGGATAGAAGGCAGAGGGCACGAACAGCAGGTTGATGAGGGCGATGAAGACCGGACGTTCGTCCTCCGCGACATGAGAGAGAAGGTAGTGGTTCAGGACGATCCACATGCCCCAGCCGAGTGTGCCGCCCATCAGCAGGAAGACCAGGGCGAACAGCCAGGGAGAGAGAGTGCCGACGGTCATTGCAACGATGGGGGTGAGCAGGCAGCCCAGGGCGAGCGCTCGCACGGCGGTGGCGGGATTGCGCTTTTCGCTGAGATAGGTCCAGAGAGGCATTAGCGCCACGACGCCGACGGCCTGCGCGGTCTGGTAGATACCGCCCCACGCGTCGGGCAGGCGGAAACGATGCAGGGCGTACAGAACGTAGAACGGAGCAGAGGCGCTCCCGAACCCGATCAGCAGCTGAATCCCTGCCAGGCGGGCGAACGCAGGATTGCTATGCACCAGCCCCGGCAGACGGCGGAAATAGGCGATCAGAGGGATATGGGGCTGAATGGCCGAGGCCGGAAACGGCGGTTCGCGGATCAGCAGGACGCCGACGAGAGAGACCTGAAACATCAGGGCGGCGACCAGCATCAGCAGCGCATAGTTGTGCGGATAGGGGAAATGCGGCGACGCCAGCACACCGCGCACCAAAAACGCCGCAATCACGATGCTGATCAGGCCGGAGATGAGCTGCGTGGCCGCGAAAAAGCGGCCCCTCACTTTGTCCGTGAAAGCCCGTGCCACGATCTCCATCCACGGCACATAGCCCAGGCCGTCGCCCAGCGTCCAGAGTGTCAGCAGGAAAACGACGGCAGCGAGCGCGCTGCGCTGCGCCGTGGGAGAATCGGCCGCATGGAAGACGAAGTAGGGAAGCGCCAGCAGCGGCAGGCGGGTGACGGCGGCGATGAAAGCCAAAAACGGCTTTTGGCCGGGGCGCCCGTGTGTGCCCCACGCGACAACGATCTGCAGACCGTAGAAGGCCAGGTAGTGCAGTGTTCCGAAAGCGCCGATGATCAGGCTGCTGCCTCCCAGACGCTTCAGCAGCAGCGGCAGCACCGCATTCCCGTCGATAAAGGCCATTCCAATCGAGAAAAACGCCACGTCCAACGTCAAAGCGCCCAGATTCCAACGCACCTGCGCCCCATCGCGCTCTATTCCTTGCTTCTGCTTCATAATATAAGCATACCCGATACGGTCTGTTCCGACGAAGGAAAACTTCATGCCCAGCAATATCCCAGGCAGCATTCCCAGCAGCATCGAAGACAAACCCGAACCCCCGACCCTCAAGCATAAGGTGCGTGAAGGTCTGCTCGCC
>JAYTGR010000385.1:0-14008 GCA_043733205.1 Chthonomonadaceae bacterium | reverse complement strand
GAATCGCGCGGGTATGGCGCACACTACTTTTTTTAGGTTTGGGAGAGGATAATTTGTTCATGCGAAAGATTTCGCAAAATGGGCCGAATTCCCTCTTGACAAAACGGCAGATTTCTTAACTTGTCAGCGATGAGGTAAGATGAAACTTACAACGGTCGTCAAACTCCAAACCTCCGAAAAGGAGCACGCCGCACTCCTGCAAACAGGGGGCCGATGTCCTGCGCACCTTCGACCCGATTGGCGGCATCGAGTTCAACAAAGACACCCTCGCCTGGAAAGTCGAGGAGCAGACCGTCAGCGTCAATTCGGTATGCGGCCGCCTCAGACTGCGCTTCCTGTGCTCCGGGAGAGACAAAGAACTCCTGCGCGGAAGGCGCGGGCAGGCCGACCTGCTCCTGAGAAACGGGCAGTTCTATCTCAGTGTCTGCGTCACCGTCCTGGAAGCTGTGCCTTTTCTGCCCACAGGCGTGATCGGCATCGACCTGGGTATCGTGCAGATCGCCACCGACAGCGAAGGCAATCAGTACTCGGGAGAGCCGGTTAAGAAGGTGCGGCAGAAATGCCGCAGGCTAAGGAAACTCCTTCAGCCCAGGAAGACCCGCTCTGCCCGCAAGCATCTAAAGAAGGCAGGCAGACGGGAGAGCCGCTTCGTCAAAGACGTCAACCACTGTATCAGTAAGAAACTCGTTCCACTCGCGCTAGACCGACAGAAGGCACTCGCGGTCGAAATCCTCTGGGGTATTCGGCAGCGAGGCAACCGTTTTAATCGGGCGATGCGAACGGAACTCAATAACTGGGCATTCCGCCAGCTCAAGCTTTTCCTCGCGTACAAGTGCCAACGAGCAGGCGTCACCCTCATCGAGGTCGATCCCCGCTATAGCAGCCAGACTTGTTCGAACTGTGGTCACTGTGAACGAGGGAACCGTAAGAGTCAAGAGAGCTTTGAATGTCTCCATTGTGGCCTGAAGTGGAATGCGGATGTGAATGCCGCTCTCAACTTGAAGGCACGGGGCGAACGCAGTCGGCGCAGCCCTGCGAAGCAGGCGCGTCTCTTCGGCAAGCTGCTAGATTTCACGCCCACTCTCCTCCGCGCTGCGTGACCACCCGCCAAAATCTGCCGTTCCGCAGATGTCTTCTGCCCGGTGTCTGGAATACAATAAGATCAATGGAACCCACCCGTTCCATAAGCACCACTTTATTCCTGCCCGGTCCCGACAAGGAGACATCTATGCTTCGCAATCGACTGCTCGCCGCTTCCCGAAACCGCAAAGGTTTCACACTCATCGAACTGCTCGTCGTCGTCCTGATCCTCGCGATCCTGATGGCGGTCGCCCTGCCGCTCTACCTCAGCGCGGTCGCCGACTCCCAGAAGAAGACCTGCCGCGCCAACATGCAGACCATCGCCAACGCGGTCGCTGCCGCTCGCGTCAAGAGCGGAGCCGTAGACTTTACCTCGCTGATCGCAGGAGGCGTTACCGTCGGCAACGTTCCTGACCTGGCGGCCGTCCCGGTCTGCCCGAACGCCGGGGTCTATTCTCTGGTCGCCGGCACTGGCGGCGCGACCTCCTTCAAAGTCAGCTGCACGATTCACTCGACGTTCGAGCCGGGCGTAGACCACCAGTAAAGCTTGACTGCATGGTTTCTCGCCCAGTCTCCAAGGATCGGGCACTGTGTTCCGACAGGTTCTCAACGGACCTGTCGGAAAGACTGCCTGCACAGGCGCGGAATCACCAGGCATTCCAGGGACGGAATCCCCTGACGCGCATATTCTTTAGGACTGCGACGATTTTGTAAGGAACCATATGTCACCGAGAATACCCACAACAGGCTATCCTTCCACCACAGCCACCCTGTATTCCGCCGCTATCGCCGGAAATGAGCAGGGATTAGTACAAGAGCGGCTCCTGCTGGCGGCCATCGTCGAAGAGGCACAGTACGCGATTCTGTCGAATACGCTCGATGGAATCGTTATGACATGGAACCATGCCGCCGAACGCTTGTTCGGATATTCTGCCGGGGAGATCATCGGAAGGACGAACAGCCTGTTTGTGCCTCCCGCCTATCTGCTTGAAGGCGAGATTCTCTTCGATTATATCTGCCAGGGCAATGTCCCGGCACCGTTCGAGACGGTGAGACGACACAAGGGAGGAGAGATGCTGCACGTTACCCTGACACTGTCTCCTGTCAAAAACGCTCTGGGAGAAGTCGTCGGCGTATCGACGATCGCCAGGAACACCGCAGAAATGAAGCAGACCACAGGATCTTTTTGACACGATCGAGGCTAAGAGGATGTTCCGACAGCAGGACGGCGATGCAAAATCTGCCATTCTGCGGATGTCTTTTTCCCAGTGACTTCGATACAATGAAGTTACCGGGAAGAGTCTGTTCCATGCTGCATGTCGACCCGCTATCGTGTTCCCCGTAGGAGGCATTTCATGTATCGTACCGGTATGTTTTCCGTTTCTCGAAGCCGCAAGGGTTTCACGCTTATCGAACTCCTGGTCGTCGTCCTGATCCTCGCTATTCTTATGGCCGTTGCGATGCCGCTCTATCTGAGCGCGGTATCCGATGCACAAAAGAAGACCTGCCGCGCCAATATGCAGACGATCGCGAATGCCGTTCAGGCGGCCCGTATCAAATCGGGTGCTGCGGATTACGGCGCTCTGATCACAGGCGGCGTCTCCACCACCAACCTGCCCGACTTGACGGCTGTCCCCTTCTGTCCCAGCACCGGCGCCTATTCACTGGCCAATGGCAGCAGCGCTTCCACCGCAACGTTCCAGGTAAAGTGCAGCTTTGGAACCGGAGCGACTGCCCACGGTAAATTCGAGCCAGGGGTCGATAACAACTAAGTGAGCTGTGTCTCTGCGCAGCGCAGAGACACGCACCAGCAAAGACAGTTATCCCCGTCGCCCTCTGTCGGCTTCGTTTTCCTCCTCCCAGAGCGGGTCGGCTCCGGAAGGAAGATAATGATGCCGACTGCCTCCCCTGCATATCCGCTATTTTGCCTCTGGAGCCGCCGTTTTGGTATGCAGTCGGATGTCCGACAGATCCAGGCGATACATGATCTGGTTGTATTCGTAACGCGGTGTCGGCGGCGTGTCCGGCGTGCCGGTGAACTGATTCGTGTAGGTGCCCTCGAAGAAGATCTCACGCCCGCCATGCTGGTCGAAAAACGGGTGCTGAGTCGGATTATAGAAGGTATAGCGGTCGTGTGTCACAATCTTTTTGGCCGTTCGCCATGGCCCCTCCGGCGTCTCCGCCTCGGCATACCAGACCTCGCCTAGATACGAGGTGCCGCTCTCCTGGACACAGATCAGGATCCAGCGCCGCCGATAGGCGTTCCACGCTACCGATCCCCCATGCGCCTCCACGCTCGTGCCCGTATCCATATCCCGTAACGCAAAGGGGGATTCACCGCGTGTCATCTGCCCGGCTGAGACGAGTTCGCGCTGCTGGGATGGCGAAAGATGCGCCGTATTGCGCTTCCATGCCCATACGAGTTTTCCGAGGCCGTCCCGTTCCAGGTTACTGTGTGCTCCCTCGTAGCGGCTGCCTGGGGCAAGAGGCGTGTAGGCTTCGTAATGAGAAAGATCCTTCAGGTCCGGCAGATCGGCACGCACACGCAGATTGGGAAAAGGCGTTGGGAAATAGAGGTAGTCCACACCCTGGACCGTGTAATGGAAAGGATGCCCTTGGGGAGTGACGGGGTTGGCGAGGTCGTACCGGGCGATGGGTTCGAACGTCTGAGTGGCGTCGTTGAAACGCATCAGCCCGCGTTCCTGGGGTTTCCCCAGTTCTTTGAGACGTTCGTAGCGCGCCAGCAGCCTCTCCTGCCCGTCGGCATCGTGCACCGTCATCAGGGCATCGATCCAGACGACACCTGGGTCGGGGAGCGGAGCCATTCCTCTGCAGAAACCCTCCGTATTGACGAAGTAGGTCAGATCGACGCCGGTCACAGGGTCCAGGCCACCGTGCGCGGGCAGCAGCGAGGTCGCGCCGGAAGTAGCGAAGTTGCCCAGAGGATAGGACGGGCGGCTGGTATCGCCCCAAAACCAGAATATTTTGTCTCGATACGGAATCGCCTCGGCGGTGTCCTGCCCTGCTACCTGCCCGTTGAGCAGCGGCTGCCGAACGGGCGGTTTCTCTCCGACGAGCACTGTGTCTCTATAGATGCCCTCTCCTGTAATGCGGTAGAGGCGCTCCGCGATGTTTACCCGCTGCAGGGTGATCTGTGCGCTTCCGCCGGCACGCACATGCAGCTTCAGGCCGCGATAGCCGAACGCATCCTTGGGCATTGTGTAGCCGTGGCTGTGTACGAAGAAGAAGACGTCCTGCCCGATCAGACCAGGCTCATCGAAGGCCACAATCCCCCTGCTGTCGGTGACGTACCGCACATGGTGTACGGTCTCCAGCTCCACGAGCGGCACACCGCGTCCTGTTTCCCGGTCGACCACAAGGATCTTAAAGTAAGGGTTCGTGGTCTGCGCCGAGATGCAGACCGGCAGCAAGCCTATAAAACAGGCGCACACGACAGATCCCAAAAGCCTCTTCGCCAAACGACCCATACGTTTCCCCCTCTTCCGATACTTAGACTATGGTACCCGAAGTACTGCCCGCTTACGATCGCTCCTCCGACCGCACTGCCGGTACAATGCGTACAAAATCTGCCATTTCGCAGATGTATTCCTGGCCGCTGTTGAAATACAATGGAGGAGCAGGAATCGACAGGTTCCGCTGGCACCAATCTATTCGTGTATCGTGAAGGAGTACCCCATGTTCCGAATGCAGATGCTCGCTGCTTCCCGCCCCCGCAAAGGTTTCACACTCATCGAACTGCTCGTCGTCGTTCTTATTCTCGCCATCCTGATGGCGGTTGCGCTTCCGCTGTATCTCAGCGCAGTCGCCGACTCCCAGTTAAAGACCTGCCGCGCCAATATGCAGACCATCGCCAATGGAGTCGCTGCGGCTCGGGTCAAGAGCGGAGCCGCCGACTATACAGCCCTCATCGCCGGCGGCGTCACCACTGGCAATATCCCCGACCTCGCAGCGGTTCCAGCCTGCCCTACCGGCGGAGCCTACACCTTGGTCGCGGGCACTGGCGGCGTGACCTCCTTCAAGGTAAGCTGCAGCGCAGCCGGCCACCTAACGTTCGAACCCGGTGTCGACCACCAGTAACGACCGGCCTTACGACGCTGCGTCCGGAATACCGATGGAGCGCACGGTCAGGTATCCGAATGAATACGGGCGGAAAACCGCTGTTTCCCGCCTGAAGAACTGAACTGCGATGCAGCGGAGTTTATACTGCCATGTCCCAGAACTTGCCTTATGTCCAGTCCGTATTGCTTACTCCGCAGGAGGCGATGGATCTCCTCGATCTGTGCGTCATAAGTCAGGTGGAGACCGATCCCGACAAAGAGCGCGTCATTGGAAAACTGACGACGTTTGTACGCCAGTGTATTCTGCATGAGCAGTATTCACATGGATCTGGGCTGTAAGTCTGCCTGGATCGTCTATTTTACCTGGACACTCACAGAGTAAACACAGCCGACGCCGACGGCAGTCGAAAGGCCGGTTCCCGCTGTACAGCGACCGGCATCAGGAATATACCCGGCCGTGCGTTTGCCGCCGGCACCGGTGTGTCGTGATGCATGGCCTTATAGATAAAGAAGCCGACAATCGCGACGACCAGCAGAACAACCACGATAACGAGGGGAGACGGAGCCTTTTTTTCCGGGCGATCGTATACTTTGACATTCGAGGGCGGCACAGACATATTCATTCATCCTTCTGCACCTTAGCGATAGGCGCGTACAAAATCTAGCATCCAGACGACAGGATACGGTAAACTGTTCCCATAGAATGGCAACCATGCCGTATTACCCCTCAATTGGGAGTGTCTGATGCAAATTTCCCCAATCGGCCGTCTGCTCTGGATGGCAGTCCATAACGCAGTTTTTCGCCGTACAGCGATGGCGGACCTCGGCGTGGCGCTCGCGGAAGCGGCAATTCTGCTCACCGACCGTGAGATGGCAGAACTGCGCTCCTTTTGGGAGACCGTGACTCCGCTCTCCGACCGCCCCGCTCTGGAAGCGATTCAGCGCTACGCCCGCCTGCACTTTACGCCCCTCCTGGAAAACGAGCCGGACACACCCAGGCCGGCGGCTTCTGCGCCTGCCGCCTATACTGCGCCGCCGCTTCCCACACTGGATTCTCCCACCCTCGCCGCTCTGAAAACCGCCCATGCCGAAGGCGACAAAGCCGCTTTTCAACAGATCGTCGATGCCCATTCTCTCCTGCGGCCACCGAAGGAGATGGCTAGTTATGCTTTGATCGAAGTGCGCAACGGTACGAAGGGGAAATCCGGCTGGTGTGAACTGGGAAGCTGCCCGCAGACCTCCGATGCGCGCCAACGTATCCGCATCGAGGTGGACGGTCTTTACCGGCTGATCTCCGTCAAGCGTTCACTGTTTATACGCCGCACTGCGCAGGGAGCCGATGTGTACCCACTGCCCGCCCGCAAACTCGTACTGGAACGCTGGGCTGGCGAGCCGACGGTGGAGCGCCCCGACACCGACTGGCTGCGTGTGGGTTTCCCGGCCGATTTCGCGCAGCGTCGAGGCATGGTTTACGCTACGCTGGCAGGAGAACTAGGCGTAATGGAAGGGGTGGACGATGCCGAAACTTTTCTGCAGTCCCTTCGGCAAACGGGCACATATCGTATCATCGTCCTGTGTAAAATCTATCGCCGCCGTACGTCCCGCGCGGGGAAAGTCACCATCTCGGCACACACCTGCCTCGTACCCGACGATGGTCAGTACCCGGAACTGGAACCCCGCGTTTTGTTTCCGGAACCGCTCTTCGTTTGATACAGCCGCTGAATGGTGCTGCAGTTAACTTTGCAGATTTCCGCTGCCAGTCGGCCTTTTTTGTGAATTGGCGCCGCAGCCGAATACGGCAGTGTGCGCGCTGCGCTGCTAACCTCATGCCTCTGCTCAAAATGCCGCCCGATCGGGCGGCATTTTGAGCAGAGGCGATGGCCGCCTCCGCACAGCGTGCAGACTGTCTATTCGCTTTTCTGCTGCTTGATGAGTTTCTCCAGCTGCGAACCCGCGCTCACAGGCTCCGTGAAGACGATATGGTCCACATTGATCGCCATGCGGTCGGGTGTATGCCACTCGCTCCCCCGTTTCACCAGGACATTGGACTGCGTCGGCGCCTCGGCGAGCAGGTGTCCTATCAGCGGTCCGGCATCCGGCAAAAGCTGTTCCAGATTATCCAGCACCAGCAAAGAGGGAGCTTGATTGAAAACCGCAAGGGCCTGGGAAAGTGGATCGTGGCCCGGATTCGGGCGAAGATGCAGCGTCCGGGCAATGACACTGCCGACGTGGTTGGTATCGGAGAGTTCTGCGAGGGGGGCAAAATAGACGCGCCCTGAATAGACAGCCTTCAACTGCTCTGCGCTCTCCACAGCGAGGCGCGTCTTGCCGGTCCCACCAGGCCCCAGAAGGGTTACAAGCCGCGTCGAACCGTTCGGAGCGAGCAGAGATTTCAGGGCGTACAGTTCCTGCTCACGTCCGAAGAAGCGGGTCAGGCGCGGCGGCAGGCTTCCGGCACCGGCGGGCTGGCCTTCTGCCTGCCCGGATACGCGGCGAGTCATGGGCCGAACGATTCGCCTGGTCTGCACCGCTCCGTGGCCCATTTCTCCCTCGATCCGGGCGGCGAGCAGCTCCCCCTGATAGAGAGCGGCTGCAGTTTCCAGGTGACCGATGCTCTCGTTTTCGCTCTGCGCCCTCTGAGCGGCAGGGAAGGCCCGCAGAAAATCGTGATAGTCCGAGGTGAAGGCAGCCGGCAGGAGCTGCACCGTATGGCGTCCCGCCAGAAGGACGGCTTCCGGAGGTGTGCCGGCCGGCTCCAGATGCTGACGCAGGGAGCACAAGAGGACGCTGAAACGATTGCGTGCGATAGAGCCGGCAGCTTCCGGCCACAGCAGTTTGAGCAGCTCTTCGCGTGGGACGGGATGGGGCGCTCTCAGCGTCAGACAGGCCAGGAGCGCTCCCACACGACGCATGGAGAGATGATTGAGCGTCTGCTGCTCCCTCCGGGCCTGCAGTCTGCCCAGCATGTATATCCGCCAGTTCGCGTCCGCCATGCCTGCCTTTCGAATATGCCTGCAAGCCCCGTGCGTCCGGCGAACCGTCCCTGGGTCCATGAACGGATGCCGAGGCCGCACGAGGGAAACCTGCCCAATCCGCCCCCATTACTGCGAGATTCACTTCCAAGAGTTCGCTGCCGCCCATCCCAGCGCGGCCCCGCCGAGCAGGAGCCAGATCGGCTGAATTTTCGTTTTGCTGGCAAGGAGAAGCGCTGTCACAGCCACGACCGCCAGGGGCCAGGAAACCACGGCCTTCTGGCCGATGCTCCATAGAGTCGCGGCGAGGAGGCCCACCACGGCTGGCGCTGCTCCGGCCCCGAACGCCTTGACCCAGCGGCTCTTCGCAAGTTTCTCCACCCCTGCCGCCGCTAAGGCAGCCAGAATAGTCGGAGCCAGAAACATCCCGAGCGTCGCTGCAATACCGCCCGGCAGTCCAGCCGCCATAAATCCTACGAACGCCGCCATGGTCGTCACCGGACCGGGGATGAGGTAGCCGAAACCGACGGCGGCCGTGAACTCCGCCGATGTCATCCAGCCTCGGCCGCCGACGCTTTCGCGTTCGATGAGCGGCAGAACAGCCTGTCCGCCTCCAAATGCGAGCAGACTGATGACGGTGAACTGAATGAAAAGCGCGCCCAGCAGCGCCCAATCGGGACCGGAGTGCAGCAGAGACCACAGCGGATTCATGGGGCTGATTCCTGTGTTTGGGGGCGCACTGTGCCGCTGCCACCCTTCGATGCCGCTTCACGCACGATACCGATCACCCCTGCGGCCACCACCAGAACTGCCGGATTGACATGACGTAAGACGGCGAGAGCGCCAACAGTGACGGCGATTGCCGCGCCCAGCAGGTCTTTGACCGTTTTCCGACACTGCTTGTAAGCAGCCAGTGCGATCAGCCCTACGACTGCGGCAGTCAATCCCTGCAGAGCGGCGGGAACACCGGGCGCCGCAGCAACTCTTCGATAGGCGGCGGCGAGCGCCAGCATCGCGACGACAGAAGGCAGCAGGAACGAGATGGCCGCCGCAGCGGCTCCGCGCCAGCCGCGCAGGCGATAGCCTAGATACGCGACGACCTGCACGACGACCGCGCCAGGGAGCAGCTGCACGTAGGTATACGCCTCTGCTATCTCGGCCTCCTCCACCCAGCCTCGCCCCTCCGCTAGATCGCGAATAAGCAGGGCCAGCAGGCCTCCCTGGCCTCCGAATGCCAGTGTGCCGATCACCAGGAAGACACGTATCATCTCCAGGAGACGCGGTTTGACACGCGGCGCTTTCGACAGAGCCAATCTAGCCTCCGTTACCCATCGTTCTTCAGGCCGATCGACCGATCAACGGGGGATGTTCCAGCGGGCCGAATCCGACGTTTTGGCGAATGGTTACGGTTACCTGATCCTGTGCGAACGTGCAGGCAACGGTCTGTGTGAACGGCGTTTCGTAAAAACAGAGAATCGCGTTGTAGGTGTCCTCAGAGGTCCAGATGCCGCGGCCTGCAGCCTGTTTGGAAGGAGTTCCTTCCAGATTCGCTTCCCCTTCGATCCACAGTTTGTTCCCATATTCCCGCTGCTGGATCCCCTGTTCCGTCTGCAGCGTAACATGGCAGCGGTCGCGGCCGAACGTCAGCATGATGCTCTGAAGTTTCAGATCGTTGGGCGCGAAATGGTACGTTTTGCCGGAGAACTCTGCAGAACGCGGAGAGACCGCGTGGCCTTCCGGAAGCTGGACTGCAAGGTGCCCCAGTATCTGCGGCAGGTCTTTGGTCACCGGACTGACGGGCAGTGCAGCAGGGTGAATTCCCGGCAGCAGATGATCCCAGACCGCGTTGAGGATGGCCTGCATATCGCCCGTGCCGCTGGTGATGGCGAGCACAGCATCCAGTTCGGGCATCACCACACAGAACTGACCGAAAGCGCCATCGCCGCGATAGGAGTCGTGCCGGCAGCGCCAGAACTGGTAACCGTATCCCTGACTCCAGTCGCTCGGAGCGGCAGGATCCCCGTTCGAGACATGGCCGTGTGTTGCTTCTTCGATCCACGTCTGCGGCACCACCTGACGGCCGTGCCAATGGCCTTTCTGCAGGCAGAGCTGCCCGAAGCGGGCGATGTCTTCCGTCTTGATGCTCAGGCCCCACCCCCCAGTGTCGATCCCTTTTGGGCAGGACTCCCATGTCGGACCTTCGATGCCAAGCGGCTCGAAGAGTCGGGGCGTCAGATAGTCGAGGACACGCTTCCCAGACAGTTTCTGCACGATCGCCGACAGCATATAAGTAGCCGCGCTGTTGTAGACGAACTTCGCCCCCGGTGCATGCTCCACCGGCAGCGCCAGAAACCCGCGCACCCAGTCGCCGTCCGCCTGCGCACGGGTCGGACCGGTGGCATCCACATCGTGCCCGGTCGTCATAGTAAGCAGGTGGCGCACGCGCATTGCCTCCAGATTTTTGCTCATCTTCGGCGGAAGTGACTCCGGGAAGAACGAGACGATGCGGTCCTCGACATTCAGCAGGCCTTCAGAGACCGCCAGACCGACGGCGGTGGAGGTGAAACTCTTGCTGAGAGAAAAAAGCATGTGAGGATGGGAAGGGCCATAGGGCGTCCACCAGCCCTCCGCTGCTGCCTGACCATGACGCAGGAGCATAAAACTGTGCATTCCGCCTGGTTTTTTATCGACGGCGGATAGAAAGGCGATCAGGGCGGCAGGATCGATCCCCAGCGCCTCCGGATGTGCTTGCGGCAGACGGGAGGGAGGGGCTGCTCCGGCAGCATCCGCAGCCGCACAGGCAGCGACCCCAAGGGCCGCGCTCTTCAGAAACGTACGTCGGGTTGGTTCGATCTGCTTGTCACTCATGGCACAATCCTGACTGTCCTGCGACGATACAGACGATACACAGGAATGAAAATGATGCTGGGTCTACATTCGCCATCACCGTGCCGCACACCTGCCGTCTCCGCTCGGCAAGTGCAAACTCTTAGTGGCTTTCTAATCATTGCCTATCGGCCGCGCAGGAAATGAAACAGCTGGCATGGAAATGCCCGGCAAGGATATCGCTTTGAGGGTTCGAATAAAAGAGATGGAAAACCGTGCCGGACATTGAGGCCTGGCAGTCGAACGGTCTGCGGCAATGGAAACAACAGTCTCGTCACGGCCCCGGTCTGCGTTATCAGGCGGGGATCGGTTTTTGGAAGGGGAAATTCAATACGATGGCAGCACAGAATCCAGTTCTGGAACAGCGATACGGAGTGGATGCGCCCCCGATGGCGGACGGCATCAACCCGATTGTTGAGACCCTCTTACAGCACAAATCGGTGCGCAGTTTTCGCACCGAGGCGCTGCCGGAAGGGGCGCTGGAACAGATTGTCGCGACGGCGCAGAGCGCTGCGACCTCCTCGAATCTGCAGACATGGAGCGTGATCGCGGTTCAGGATCCGGGCCATAAGGCGGAGATCGCTCCTCTCTGCGGAGATCAGGACTTCATCCGGCAGGCCCCCCTGTTTCTGCTCTTCTGCGCCGACCTGAACCGTCTTACCACGGTGTCGGAACAGCAGGAACTGCCTGGAGAAGGGCTCGACTACTTCGAGATGTTCCTGATGGCGACTATCGATGCTTCTCTCGCGGCTCAGAACGCCGCCATCGCCGCCGAATCGCTGGGTTTCGGCATCTGTTATGTCGGCGGCGCCCGCAACAAGCCGCGCGAGCTGACCGCCCTGCTTCAGCTCCCAACGCGCGTATTCGTTCTGTTCGGAATGGCCGTCGGCATTCCTGACGCGAACGATACCTCTGCCGTCAAACCCCGCCTTCCGCAGGGCGAAATCGTCCATCGAGAAACCTATCGTACGGCAGAACGCGATCACTGGATCGACCGTTATAACGCGACTATGTCCGGCTTCTATCTCTCCCAGCACATGAACGTGCAGGGCGACTGGGCGCGCCACTCCGCACAACGCGTCGCCACGGTCGCGTCGCTCGGCGGCAGACACATTCTCCGCGAATTTCTCAACGAACGGGGATTCGGTCTCAAGTAACCGTCACCATTATCAGGAGTGTACCATCACATAACTCTCTGTGTGGAAGGTGTAGACTTGAACGAAAAGGATGCCGCGCGGTCGTACGCCCGAAGGCTCCGGAATCAAGAGCAGGTTCAGCGGGATCTGCTCTTGAACAGCCTGGTTTCCGCCGCCCCGAACGCAGTCGTAACGCTATTCGAGGGGGCGGTTGGAGCCGGGAATGACGGACGCGGTGGAGTACGAACGCCGTACATCGGTGATCCGGACTTTGGCTTTTTGACCGACCATTTTGTAGCCGTCGTCCAGATCGAGCAGATAGCCGTCCGCCCATCCGATACATTTGTTCGGCTCCTTGAGCAGCGAGCGCACGACCCGGCACTCGACGATCTGCGCCCGTCGGAAGCCGAGGCGCGTCTTGTCGAGTTCGTTGATATCGCCGCCTTCGATGCTGTACTTCTCGATGTGGGCGTTCAGATCGCAGCGCACGTAGAGGGCGCGCTGCAGCTGCTGTTCCAGCCAGGAGATGTTGGTGCCTTCCGGCCCGATGACCAGTTCGGCCACCTCCGGGTGACAGGTGACGAGGAACGCCTCTTTCCGCGCGTTTTTGGGATCGCCGATCTGCCGGCGCAGATCCCGCTCGATCACCAGGCTGACACTCTCCGCGGAAGGCAAATGGCCGCGCCCCTTGCAGTACGGGCACTCATCGGTCATGAAGCCGGTCAGGGTCTCGCCGGTGCGTTTGCGGGTCATCTCGACCAGCCCCAGGGCGCTGACATTGGAGATCTTGGTGCGTGACCGATCCTTCTTGAGCACCGTCTCCAGTGTCTTCAGCACGGCCTGCTTGTCACGCGCCGTGTTCATGTCGATGAAGTCGATGACGATGATGCCGCCGATGTCGCGGAGACGCAGCTGCCGCGCAATCTCCCCCGCCGCGTCCAGGTTGGTCTTGACGATGGTCTCCTGCAGGGAGCCACCGCCGGTAAATTTGCTGGTGTTGACATCTATGACTGTCAAAGCCTCGGTTTCGTCGATGACGAGGGAGCCGCCGGTCTTCAGGAACACCTTGCGGCGCAGCAGACGGTCCATCTCCTGCTCGATTTTGAAGTGATCGAAGATCGGCACCGGCCCGTCGTAGAGGTGGATTCGACCGCGCAGGTTGGGCGAGATACGCTCCAGCAGTTCGTTGGCTTTTTCGTACTCCGCCGGTTCGTCGATGACCAGTTTGCTGACGTCGGAGCCGAACACATCGCGTATCGTCTTATAGAGCAGGGTCAGATCCTGCTGAATCAGGGCCGGCGCGGACATCTTTTTGGACTTTTCCACGACCTGACGCCAGTTCTGCATCAGAAAATCCCAGTCGGCGCGCAGCTCCTGTTCGGTCTTCTCCTCGGCTTCTGTCCGAATGATCATTCCGAAACCTGGTTCGCGCATCCGGTCGCCGATTTTTTTCAGGCGGTCACGCTCTTTGGGATCCTCAATCTTGCGGGAGACGCCCAGATTGTCGCCTTCCGGCATCAGCACGAGGTAACGGCCCGGCATCGAGATGCGGGTGGAGACGCGGGCGCCTTTGGTGCTGCGCGGGCCTTTGATGACCTGCACCAGCAGCTCCTGCCCGACCTTGAGCACATCTTTGATGCGCTGCTGACGCAGTGCCGAACGCCGAAAATTGCGGCGCGGCGCGGCCGCTTTGCCGCCCTCGGCATCGGCCTCTCCGCCCGCCTCCGGCTCGTCCTCTTCATCCAGCAGGCGCAGTTCGGCTTCGGCGGCGGCCTGCAGGGCATCGGTATCGTCCCCGGCTGGCTCCTCCGTACTGTCGCCTTCGGCTTCCGCAGCAAACGGGTCGTCCGCGACC
>JAYTGR010000384.1:0-5475 GCA_043733205.1 Chthonomonadaceae bacterium | reverse complement strand
CGATCGGGCGCTGCAGCGCGTCACCCATCTGCGTAGTGGCGGAGGTCTTCGGATCGGATTTCAGGCTGATGCGATAGGAGGCCAGTTTCTTGGCGTCGGTGGGCAGCTCTACAGCGTGCGACTTGCTGGCGAACTCCAGTACACGAACATTATAACGTTTGGACAGATCGCGCAGCACGCTGGAGCGATTGAGGAAACTGCTGACGCGGTCCAGGCGTGTCATTCCGCCTACGACCTCGGTCCCAACCCCTGCCGCCTGCGCTTCGACAGCCGCGCGTGCTGCCGGCAGATGAGGATCCGGGCGGGTCATACTGTCGGAGGTATCGACGAGCAGCACGACGTTGGGCCGGATGTCTTCCGCATGCGTTAGGCGCAGGAAGGGCTGAGCAAGAATGAGCAGCAGCGCCGCGACTGCGAGGACGCGCAGCACAGAGAGCGGCCCCTTGACCCACCAGGAGGGCTTGGTGCCGTCGCGCCAGTAGTTGACCCCAGTCCAGATGGCCGTGAACAGCAGCAGGCCCCCGGCGGCATAGAGAGGCCAGGGCGTGGCGAAGCCTGGATGGGCCCGGCTGATATTGCGGACGACTTCGGGTGGAATGCCAAGCAGGCGTTGAAACCAGGGCTGCTGGAGCAGAGATTCGATCATGCGTTTGCCATAGGGTGCGGTTTCGATCCTTGTCTGTGCGGCTGAGGAAGCGCAGCGCCGGAGGGTCGCAAATAAGAGGTATGTGTGTAAGACGATGGAACAGACGACAAGTTACACCGGACGCCCGGAATCAGGCTCCTGTGCCGACCAGTTCGGAGAGGTGGCCGACGCCGTCGCGTTCCATCAGGCGTAATAGCCCTTCGTTCAGGGTGCGCGGCAGATACGGTCCTTCATAGATCAGACTGGTGTAGATCTGCAGCAGCGAAGCGCCTGATCGGATGCGCTCGTACGCGTCCTCAGCAGTAAAGATACCCCCGACTCCGATGAGCGGCAGTCTGCCTTCGCTGCGGCGGTAGAGAAACCGGATCACCTCGTTGGCGCGTTCCCGCAGCGGCTTGCCGCTCAGTCCGCCGGTCTGTTCGACCTCGGAGACGCTGCCCTCACGCCGGATAGTCGTGTTCGTCGCGATGATGCCCGCGAGGCCCACCTCCAGCGCCACTTCGACCACATCGTCCATATCTCCGTCCGCCATATCGGGTGAGATCTTCACGAAGATCGGCACTGTGGGCGTACTGCGTTTGGCGGCCAGACTCTTCCCCTCCTCGACCAGTGAGCCGAGCAGCGCCGAAAGCTTGTCGCGCTCCTGCCACTGCCGCAGACCGGGCGTGTTGGGCGAAGAGACGTTCACCACGATGAAATCTGCGAGGCGCGACAGCCTGCGAAAACCGTCCCGATAGTCGTCGAGAATGGCGTCGTCTCCAGTGACCAGTTTCGTCTTACCGATATTGATGCCCATCGGTACCGGCAGGGGGCGGACGCGGCGCAGCTGCGCCAGTCGTTTGGCCACGACCTCGGACCCTTCGCTGTTGAAACCCAGCCGATTGACGATCGCGCCGTACTCCGGCACCCGAAAGACTCGAGGCCGTGGATTGCCCGGCTGTGGCTGCGCCGTCACGGTGCCGACTTCCACTGCGCCAAATCCGAACATTGGCCAGATCGCGACCGCCCTGCCGTTCTTGTCACAGCCTGCCGCCAGACCGATTGGATTGGGGAAAGTCAGTCCTGCGACTGTCATCACGAGACGCGTATGGGTGAAAGCCCTGCGGCTGGCGCTGAACGGGATGCTGTTTGCCGTTGCCAGCATCTCGATAGCCCGCTCATGGGCCGCTTCTGGATCCATATGAAATAAGAGGGGGCGCAGTGCGCGACGATAGAACATGGCCCTAATTTCTGCTTGAAGGGCTTGAAATCCTTCCCGGGAAATTTCCCGTTTCCCATCAGGACAGGAACTACTCGTGCAGGATCTGAACCGCTATGTCGAGATGGAACTGCTCGCCCCAATCCGTAAATTCGATGCGGGCGCGGCATCGAGCGTCGTCACGCATGGGAGGCTGATGCGCAGCCGCTGGCCGGAGAGTCTACGATGCGGCAGGAAGAGGAGAGGCCACCACTTCCAAGGGGGGGGACGAAGGATCCGTTCGTGTGGTTTCGATGGCTGCCCAGGCCCATCCGTAGAGCAGGAGGAGCGCTGCCGCAGTCAGGCCGGAGTCGTTGCAGAGCAGACAGGCAATCGCACCGAAGCCCATGCCGAGGAACGCGGCATGGGGTCGGGGCAGGGCAAAGAGATGCGGGGAAGTCCGCCGGATCCAGAGGAGGGATGCGGCAGCAACTGCGAGAGTGGCGCTCCATGCGCTGTGCAGGAGCAGCCAGCCTTCTAGCTGCAGCTTACGGCGCAGGATCTCCGGAATACTGCCTCCTCCTGCACCGGTCAGCGCCCGAATGAAATGAGTCTGATCCCCGGCGGAATGGCGGGCATCGAAAGCGGCCAGGAGGCCGAGCCCTGTCGCCGCCAGCAGCAGGACGAGGCCAATCTCCTGGATGCCAAGACGACCGCGTCTCCAGACCAGCAGTGTCACACCAAACGCCGTTCCAGCCGACGGTATCGCCCCCACTTTTGCCCCATAAACTCCCATCTCCAGTGTCAATGCCAGGAAGAGAGCGGTGAAAGCGATGATCTGCGCCAAATCGGTCTGCGGCACAGTGGTTTTGTTACGCTTTCCGCTGAGGCCGAACAGTACGCAGGCAGCTCCGATGGCGACACCCATGTATTCGTTGCCGATTCCATAGAAACGGGCGCCCTCGACCACCGAATAACTCATCCAGGCCGACTGCAGCAGGTGCGTGCCCGTGGGAAGATCGAGAATCAGAATCAGAATCAGCAGTCCAGACAGCAGACGGAACAGCAGGAAACCAGACTGTGGGCGAAAGGCGGCGACGAGGCCCGTGGTCAGCAGGAGTGCTGTCAGGAGCGCTTGTGCCGCCCAGGGGGCAGAAGGGTTCAGCAGGGGTAAAACGAGCATTCCGAGAGGGAGGGTGACGACAAGCGTGGCGATTGCACCCACGATTCGATGCAGGCGGGAACGCGTTTTCGGGGCGGCGCGGGCGGCAAGGAGCAGCAGAACCGTTCCCAGGAGCGGCAGCAGCAGCTGCAGGGTCGGCAGACCGCCGGGAGAGTTCTGCAGATGCGACATCCGCATCCAGTCCGTATAACGGGCGGCAAGATACGACCCGGAAGGCATCGTCGGCCGCAGCAGAAACGGGGCAGCAGGAATCTTACGGGAGTGGAAGGGGCGGCCGGTTGCACCAGGAGGGAGAGGCAGTTTCAGACGTTCGGCCAGGGTAGCCAGAACATCTGTATTCAGCACAAGACCGGGCCGACGTGTGGACGCCGTAAACAGTATTCCGGCAGGATCGCCGCTGCCCCACCAGACGATGGGAGCCAGACGGTCTGTCCTGTCATCGGACGAGGCGGCCGGAGCGGGAGAGAGCAGCAGGATCGGCACGGCAGCCCGCCCGTGCTGCGCCTGACAGCGGCGCAGCACGGCCGTGAGCAGAGTGTTCAGGGAATGGTAAGCCGCAAGACGCTGCTGGGCCGCGACAGCGGGGCGGCAGTAGGGGGCATAGCGGTCGGCGCGATCCAGCGCGGCACACTCCACTACGATCAGTCCTGCTCGGGTATAGTCGGCATCGAAATCGGCCAGGAGGGCAGGGAGGTCGGTGCGTACGCCGTAAGGAGCGCTCTCATCGGGCAGGAGAATGCCATGCGTCATGGGGAAATCGATGTGTCCGTCGGCATCCATCGCAGCATACCAGGCATCGCCGTCCGGCCACGAGGTGTCGGCATCGCTCAGGGTGGCTGTCTGGAGGGAACGGCGGTGAAAAAGGGCGCCGAGCGCGCCTAATGGAACGGTATGATCGAGTGAACTGTTGGCAGACTGTAAGGAACGGAGGCGAGTTTCCGGGCTGTCGGACGGTGCAGCGCGGGGGGCGAGCGCGCGGGATCCGCTGCCTAATGTCGCCAGAAGAGAGGCATTGGATTCGCGTCCGTCGGATCGCAGCAGACGTGTGTCCGTTACCCGTGCGGCGCGGCATACCATCCAGCCTGAACCTCCCTCGGAGATCAGGCGCGCCAGAGAAGTCAGTTCGGGCCGCGACAGGTCGTCTGCGCGCAGTCCGGGGACGAGCAGCACAATACAGGAGGGCAGGGGACCGCACGCTGCCCTCCCTCCGCCTGCCGACAGCAGGCACAGAATCGCAGCGCCTCGGAGGAGAGTACGCAGACGGCATTCGCGAGCGAAAAATAAAAAAAGGTAAATCATCCAAAGGGCATTTCAGAAACACTAACCGGTTAGGTGGCCTATACGGTCGATTCTGGACCGCGACAGCGCGCTGCTTCCATAGTCCATGGCTCTCCTGAGAATTATAGGGGCAAAGGCGGCTGCTGTCAAGGTGCAGCCTGCCCGGTTCCGCGCTAAAACCGGAACATTTTGCGGCTGGTGGCAGTCAGTAGGGGAGCACGGATTCTGTCGTCCAGCCATTGAATGGCTGTGCTGGGCGTTCTGCTCTCCAGGTGTCGGCTCCGGTATTTCTTAACGGGGGAACGTGTTTTGGGAGGAAATTGTGTTATGAGTCCTACGTATCTGGATCTCCATCCTGTCTATGGCGCGATCTATAAAGAGGGAGAGTTTGTGCAGCGCGGTGCGGTGCTCGGGCTTTCTGTCGACTCCAAAGGGGTCGTCATAGCGCCCGTCAGCGGCTGGGTCAAGATGGGGCAGCCGGTCGGCTTTGAGGAAAAAGAGATGCAGAGTCTGCGAATCGAGATCTGGCAGCATCCTCGTAATGTCGACTGAAAACGATCCGGATGCAGCGTTGGAAATGGCTTCTTAGGATTGTAGTAGACAAATAGACACTCTCTGTGATACAATAAGACCGTATATCGTCTCCAATTACGTGAGACGATCGCGGTCTTTCATGTTTTGGAGGAGAGATACGGCTATGCGAAAAAATCCAGACGATGAAGAGCGGTTTGTCTCGCCGGATGCGAATCCCGATGATGGCGGCGAACTTTCGCTGCGTCCCAGGCGGCTGCGTGAAATGATCGGTCAGCCCAAGGCCAAACAGAACCTCGGCATCGCCATCGAAGCGGCGAAAGCGCGTAACGAGGCGCTGGACCATGTTCTGCTCTACGGCCCGCCCGGTCTCGGCAAGACCACCCTCAGCAATATCATCGCCAATGAGATGGACGTGCCGGTTCGTATCACCGCTGGACCCGCAATCGAAAAGCCCGGCGATCTCGCTGCGATCCTGACGAGTCTGGAAAAGAACAGCGTCTTTTTCATCGACGAGATCCATCGTCTGAACCGTACTGTGGAAGAGATCCTCTATCCGGCGATGGAGGACTATAAACTCGATATCATCATTGGGCGTGGGCCGAGCGCGCGGACACTGCGTCTCGACCTGCCCAAATTCACGCTGGTAGGTGCCACCAC